>NZ_DCLI01000039.1:0-113862 GCF_002320975.1 Clostridium sp. UBA1652 | reverse complement strand
ACTTCATATAGTTAGTCTCATATAGCCTTTAATGCTTCTTCAATGTCCCCGATTATATCTTCTATATCCTCAATTCCAACAGATAATCTTATTAGATCTTCATAAACTCCCATTTGAAGTTTTTCTTCCTCTGTGTTGCTTAAACATATAGTAGATGCAGGGTGTATTATAAGTGTTTTTGTATCTCCTACGTTAGTAAGATTAACTATTAGTTTTAATGCATTTATAAACTTAAAGCATCTCTCTTTGCTTCCTAGTCTAAAAGTTAAAATCCCACTGGCACCTTTTTCATAATATTTTTCAGCTAAATCATAATAAGGTGAAGATTTTAATTTAGGATAATTTACTGAAACTACCTTCTCATGAGCTTCCAAATATTCTGCAACCTTTAAGGTATTCTCACAGTGCTGCTTCATTCTTAATGACAGAGTCTCTATTCCAGTAAGATTTAAGAACGCACTCATAGGAGATAAAGCTGCCCCTAAATCTTTTCCTATTGTATCTCTTAGCTTACCTGTGAAGGCCATCTTTCCAAACTTCTTAGAATAGTTACTGAAGTTCTCAAACTTCTCATTTTTATATTTAGTACTTCCACCATCAACGATAACTCCACCTATTGAATTAGAAGTTCCGTTTATATATTTTGAAGTTGAGTGTATAACAACATCTGCTCCATATTTTATAGGATTTATTAGGTATGGAGTTGTTATGGTTGAATCCACAATAAATATAATATTGTGCTTATTACAAAACTCACTTACTTTTTCAACATCTAAAATATCTAACTTAGGATTTCCTATAGCCTCTGCAAATAGAACCTTAGTTTTTTCAGTAACTACTTTTTCTAAGCTTTCTTCATCTAAAGTCTCAAGAAAATTAGTTTTTATCCCATAGGATTTTAGGTTTCTAAATAAAGTATAAGTTCCTCCAAATAATCCTGAAGAAGATATTATTTCGTCTCCACTTTCAACTATGTTCATAATAGCTAGATATATAGCACTCATGCCTGAAGCCGCTGCTGTAGCCGCCATTGCACCTTCTACACTAGCTATTCTTCTTTCAAAGGCATTTATAGTAGGATTTGATATTCTTGTATAAGCAAACCCCATAGCTGTTCCCTTAAATATTCCTTCAAGCTTTTCTGGTGAAGTGTGAGCATATGCATTGGATAGAAACACAGGAGTGTTAGTAGCTCCTGTACTATCTAAAGCCTCATTTCCATGGATTAACTTCGTGGTAAACTTCATAAGCGCACCCCCTACTTCTTTTCTATAACTAATAAGTTATAGCCATCATAGTTAGTGTCTATAGAAACTATTTTGTGTCCTTCTTTTTCAACACTCTTAGGAACATTATTTATTGGCGCTCCATCATCTAAGTAAAACCCTCTCTGATCTCCAGATTTTATCTTAGATAGCTCTACCTTAACTTTTACAAAGTTTATAGGACATTGAACACCTCTAAAGTCAACAACTTGAACAGAAGGTTTAGAATATTCAACCTTTTCTGCCTCTATTTCAGTTTCTTTCGCTAAGGTTATTTCTAATTGTCCATTTAAAGAAGCATACATATCTTTAACTTTAGTTGCTAAATATTTAATATCATGTTCTTTAGAGGTTATATCACTTACATCTCCTAATTTGTAATCTATAAGTTCATCAAAAAGATCTTTTATACTTTCTTTTACATATCCCTCTTCTATAAAATGTTTGCTAAACTCTTTAAATATTTGTCTATCCTTATCTGTATCAACACCTTTTAATATTAAAAGCGCTCTAGCTGCTGATACTGCTCCGCTATATAGATCGGCTGAACTTTTGCTTACAGAGAATTTTTGAAGTGAGCTATCTGCATTGGCTAAATCTAGCTTAATAACGTCAAATACTCCTGTACTACATTCTCCAGCTCCTCTACCTTCTATAGAGAACTTTTTAGAAGCACCAAAATCATAATAAAGTTCTGGATTCTCTTTAGCGCTATCTACAGAAGAATAGTCTTCAACTAATTTCTTTATATCTTCTCTTTTTTCTTTTAGGAACTTCTCAAAGTCCTTAATTTCTGAAGAAACTTTTAAACCAGCAAGATCTAGTAGATATTTAGGAATCTTTTTAGCTGGAATATCTCCAAAAACCTCACCCATTTTTGCTCCACCAGCACCTACGAATCCACCAAATGATATTGAATAAGATGGAACTAATCCATCCTCAGATCTTATTGCTCTTCCACTAAACCCAATTGCTCCTTTTTGATGTTGTCCACAAGAGTTAGGACATCCAGAAATAAATAGTCTAGGTAAAGCATCCTTGATTTCATCACTTGCTCCCTTAAACTCTTCTTTTATTCCCTTTAGTAGTCCTTGGGATAAACATAATCCTAATTGACAGGTTGATGCTCCTGCACAGGTTACTGAATTATCTAAATCAAATCTTGATGAAAAATCTTCAATCTCTTCTGCTAATTTTTCTGCATCATTTCCTTTTAGATTTCTTACATAAAGTCCTTGCGTAGAAGTTAGTCTAATGTCAGCATAATATCCTAAATTCTTAACAAAATTTATTATCTTGTTTATAGATTCTGATTTCATGTTTCCGCTTTGAGGATGAACATAAACCGAATAATATCCTTCTTGCTTTTGCTTAAATATAACATTTTTATATTCATCTTTTATCTCTATAGAATATCCTGCATCATAGTCAGTGTTTTCAAAAGCACTGTCCTCTATAACTAAATCTAGGTCTCTACTCGCTTTTACCCTATTTAACTCATTATTGAATAGCTCAAGGAATTTTTCTTCCCCTAATCTATGAACTATATATCTAATTCTAGCTTTATGTTTATTGCTTCTATCTCCTTCTTTTTCAAAAAGTTCTTTCATAGCCTGTACATAATATAAAGCTTCTTTAGTTTCTATAAAATCTGATAACGTAATGGCTACTCGTGGATTTCCACCAAAGCCGCCTCCACCATATACTTCAAAGCCCTTAACTCCATCCTGAAGCTTTGCAATAAATCCTAAGTCAGAAATAGTCGCATTGGCTGTATCTTCTGGAGAGTTTGAAAAAGCTATTTTATACTTTCTTGGAAGATTCATAGTTGATGGATCCTTAATAAGATAGTCTGTAACCTCTTTTACATAAGCAGTTACGTCAAAGACTTCATCACTAGAAACTCCTGATAATGGTGATAAGGCAACATTTCTTACTGTATTTCCCCCAGTTCCCTTTGTGATTATTCCCACCTTTATTAATTCTTCCATAATAGCGTGAACATTTGTTAATTCTACATTTTGAAACTGAATATCTTCTCTAGAAGTCAGATGTATTTTCCCGTTAGAATACTTATCTGCTAGTTTAGATACTGTTTCAAACTGCTCTAGGTTAATTACTCCACCAGGTATTCTAAGTCTAACCATGTAAGTTTCTTTTTCTCTTTGTTCATAAATTCCCATAGCTACTCTAAATGCTTTAAATCTTAATGGGTCTATTTCTTTATTTAGATACTGTTTCGACTTTATATCAAACTCTTCTACACTTTTAAAATGCTCTTCTAATACATTAATCATCTTCACACACCCCAAATAATTATTTAACTAATTAGGTATTCTAACTTCTCCACACCTTCTTTAGTTATCTTGAATATATTAAAAACTGGCTCCTCTTTTTCTAGCGAAACTATTCCATATAAAGCTTTAGGATCGTAGGCAAGTTTCTTATCCTCCTCAGATGGTCTTGATGGAGTATAAGGATGGGAATGAAAATTCCCTAATAATATCAGTGCTTTTCCTCTTATAGCTCTAATAGTATCAAACTGCTCTTTGGGATCCATAGAAAAGTGTTCACTACTTTCATCTATGTTTCTTAATGCATATACCTTTTCTATATAGACATCCTCTTCTTTTTTTGTACCTGCGATAAGTCCACAACACTCTAATGGGTATTCTGCTTTAGCTTGGTTAATTATCTTTTCATACTCTACTTTTGGTAAATATATCATTATATAGCCCTCCTAAGTTAAACCTAAAGCTTAAGGTCACAAGTTGGAGCTGCATAATCTATAAGTTCAGTTATAGTAGGATGTTCTCCACAAACTCCACATTTCTTATTATGATTTACTTTGATTTTCTTAAACTGCATCTTTAATGAATCATAAGTAAGAAGATATCCTGCAAGTGGTTCCCCGATTCCAAGCAAATATTTTAATGCTTCAGTAGCTTGAAGTGTTCCTATCACTCCTCCCATAACCCCTAAAACTCCAGCTTCTCTACAAGTTGGAACTGCACCTTCTGGTGGTGGTGTTTGGAATATACATCTATAACAAGGTGTTCCGTTGTCAGGTATATATGTTGTAAGCTGTCCTTGGAATCTTATTATCCCACCATGAGAGAATGGCTTTTTAGCTAATACACAGGCATCATTTATTAAAAACTTAGCTGAAAAATTATCTGTACCATCTATGATAAAGTCATAATCTTGATCTGCTATTATCTTCAATATATTTTCTGATGTAACAAACTCATGATAAGTTATTACGTTTATATCCGGATTCATTTCATTTATAGTTTCTTTTCCTGATTGGACTTTAAGCTTGCCTACATCTTTTGTTTGGTGAATTATTTGTCTTTGAAGATTAGATAAATCAACAACATCAGCATCAACGAGTCCTATAGTTCCAACACCTGCTGCCGCTAAAAACATTGCTGCTGGGGCCCCAAGTCCACCAGTACCTATTATAAGAACCTTAGAATTAAGAAGTTTTTCTTGTCCTTCTACTCCAACTTCTGAAAGTATTATGTGTCTAGAATATCTCTCTATTTGATCATCTCTAAAGTCCAATACTTCCACCTCCCATAAAGTATAAGAAATCTACTTCATCATTTTCTTTAAGCTTAGTGTCAGAAAAACTATCTCTTTCTAAAAACTCCCCATTTAATTGAACTGAAACCATATCCGGCATTTCTACATCCTCTGCTTTTAAAAGCTCAGTTACTGTTAAAATTTCTTCATAACTTTTTTGTTCTCCGTTAACTTTGATATTCATGTTTTCTCCCCCTAATCGTTATTGCCTAGTTTTTTAGTATGAATACTATATTTTTCTTGAATTATTATTAAAAATACCACTTTGTATTAAAATTGTCAATATGAATTTTCCATTTATTAAAGAGCTTATACATAGTAAATTCACATCAATCCGCATTTAGTCACACTTACTTATTTAGAAAATATATTTTTAAATATAAAATATTTTTGTATCTTTATACTTTCGCCATTTTATTATATAATTACTAGATAAAGGAGGATGTTCTTATGCTTTCAATAATAGTAGCTGTAGCTGAAAATAATTCTATTGGTAAAGATAACAATCTCCTATGGAGATTGCCAGGGGATCTAAAAAGATTTAAAGAAATAACTGATGGTAATACTATCGTTATGGGAAGAAAAACATTTCTTTCTCTACCAAAAGTTCTTCCTAACAGACATCATATAGTTATAACTAGAGATAAAAATTTTAGTATAGATGATAAAAACGTGACTGTTATTAATTCATTAGAAACTATTTTAGAAAAATACTCTAATAATCCTGAAGAGGTTTTTATAATTGGTGGAGGAGAAATTTATGCTTCTTTCTTTCCATATGTTGAAAAAATTTATTTAACCAAAGTTTATAAAAATTTTAATGGTGATACTTTCTTTCCAGAAATAGACTACTCTAAATGGGAAAAGACTTATGAGAGTCCTGTACAAGAAGAGAACAATTTAAAATATAAGTATACAAATCTAATAAAAAGAGAGCATTAGAAAATTTCTAATACTCTCTTTTACGTCTATTTAGTTTTATATAGCTGTTCAGCTTTATCCCAATCTACAACATTCCACCAATTATCTATGTATTCAGCCCTTTTATTTTGATATTTAAGATAATATGCATGTTCCCAGACGTCTATAGCTATTATAGGCTTAACACCTAATTCTATTGGTCCATCTTGATTTGGAGTAGATACTATCTTAAGATTTCCTTTATCATCTTTAATTAACCATGCCCATCCAGATCCAAATCTACCTAACGCCTCTTTTTTAAATTCTTCTTTAAATTTATCAAATGAACCAAAAGTTTTATCTATAGAAGTTTTTAATTCCCCTTTTGCTTCTCCACCTTTATTCGGCCCTATTATTTCCCAAAAGAATGTATGATTATAATGTCCACCTGCATTATTTCTAACTTGTTCTTTAATTTCTTTAGGTAATTTTTCTAAATTAGATAATAAGTATTCTAAAGTTTTATCTTGCAGCTCTGGATATTTTTCTAATGCCTTGTTTAAGTTATCAATATAAGCTTGATGATGTTTGTCATGATGTATTCTCATTGTAGCTTCATCTATATATGGTTCTAGTGCATTGTATGCATATTTTAATGCTGGAAGCTGAAATGGGTATGTATTTCCTGCAACTTTATCATCTTTAGCCTTTACTGGAACCATAACTATTCCTAAAATCAGCATAGCTGTTAAAAGTATTCCTAATAATTTTTTCATTATATAAACCCTCCTTTTTTCTAAAGTATTTTTTACCTTATTAAGGAGTTTTATTAATGTAAATTCTACCAAATTTTCTTTTGTGATATTTTTTTACATATTTTTTCTTGTTTTCCAGCCGCATGCCGTCGAAATTTCTACATATAGTATAGGTTATCCACATTGTCCACAATATGTTGTTGATAACTTTTTTATAGTATATTCTTTTTTTAATCTTCCTTTAAAATGAAAAAAACCTTTAAGATTTCTCTTAAAGGTTAATATACAATATAACACCGTGCACCTCACTTCGACAGTAATCTATGAACGTTACCTAAGTAGTTAGCTCAGACCAGGTTAATCCACGGCACACGGAAGGATTCACTTATCGCTGCTTCCTTCCGGACCTGACGAGGTTCATGAGCTTCCGTTGCGTGGGACCCAATCCTCAACACTACTTGCTTAGGGCAGACTCCACAAATTAAAGCCTAGGCGAGGAATTCAATCCTGCTATAGCGGATTGCAGGTTACAGGGCACCGCTAACTCCCCATCTAGCACGGCATATGGCGGAGAGAGGGGGATTCGAACCCCCGGTAGAGTTTCCCCTACACCCGCTTTCCAGGCGAGCTCCTTCAACCGCTCAGACATCTCTCCATATAAGTGCATTTCCTCTAGGCGTATTAGGTTATTACCTAATTTCCTGACACGTATTTCATTATAACAATTTAAAAGTATTGAGTCAAGGCATTATACTAAAATAGACCTGTGGTAAGTTTTCACTTATTGAAGACTATATGGGAATAGCTATCAATAACTATTCCCATATATCTTAAGCTTTATTTCTTTCTCTAAAAGTTACAGCTGATATATATATAACGCCAACAATTATACCTATAATACTTACTAACTGAGCTACTCTTACTCCCATAAAGTATAAGCTGTCTGTCCTTAAGCCCTCAATAAATACTCTTCCTAATGAATATAATGCAAAGTAAGCAAAGAACAATCTTCCCTTAAGGTCACCTTTATATGTTCTATATATCCACACTAAAAATATACACACAAGAACATTCCAAATAGATTCATATAAGAATGTTGGGTTATAATAAGATCCATTTATATACATTCCTTTTTGAATAAACTCTGGAAATTTACTTATAAATTCTTCTGATACTTTTCCACCATGAGCTTCAGAATTAAAAAAGTTTCCCCATCTACCTAATGCTTGAGCTAGTATTATTGATGGTGCTGCTAAATCTGCATAATCTAACATAGATATCTTCTTCCATCTAGTATATATAAAAGCTCCAAGCAAAGCTCCTATAAGTCCTCCATGTATAGCTAAGCCACCTTGTCTTATATTTATAATTTCAGATAAATTATTTCTATAATAATCCAATTCAAATATAACATAATAAGCTCTTGCCCCCACTATAGCTAGTGGAAATGCTACTATAAATATATCAATTAATTTCTCAAAGTCTATTTTTCTTTTAGGCGCATTTATATACGCTAATAAAAATGCAAGTATAATCCCTAAAGAAATAAGAATTCCATACCATCTAAATTCTATTCCAAATAAATCAAACGCAACTGGATTCATGTCTTTCTCCTCCATACTTTTTTTATATTTTCTATGATACCACATTTTTATAGAATTTATATGAAGAATTTGAAGTGTATTCTATAATGATACAAATTAATACAGTTTTATATTTATTCTATTTTATATCCATTCCGCTCTAAGGCTCATAAACACTATATATTCTTAACAATATATATTTATAAGAAGATATATTCTTATCTTCTTATATTCTCCTACAAAATAAAAAAACCGCTACAAAATTAATTGTAACGGTTCTTTAAGGGGTTCTATTTTTTAGCTCCTTCTAGAGCCTGGTTAACTGCTTCTAACACTCCATTAGATGAAGATGATGCTCCACTAACTGCTTCTACATCTTCAGTGCTTTGTTTTTTAATTATATTTGGTATTAATTCATTTTTAACACCATCTATAATTGTCTCAGTTTCTTTGTGTTCAAGAACTTCTATATTATCTATCTTACCGCTTTTTACAGTTACTTCAACTTTTATATTACTTGAAGCTCCTTTTCCCTCTCCTGTATATGTTCCATCTTTATATTTGCCGCTGCTGCATGCAACAAATAAAACGCTTAGAACCATTAATATGCTCATTAATCTCATTAACTTTTTCACTATATAAATCCTCCAAATTATAAATTATTTTATAAATGTTACTGCATTTTTTCCTGCTGTTCTTCCATAAGTAACTATATCTGCTAATGCGTTACCACCTAATCTGTTTCCACCATGAACTCCACCTGTAACTTCTCCTGCCGCATATAATCCTGGGATTGCATTTCCATCTTTATTTACAACTTCTGCATTAGTGTTTATTTTAACTCCACCCATTGTGTGATGAACTGCTGGAGTAACAGGAATTGCATAAACCTTTCCTTTGTTCAACTGTCTTGGAAGGTCTGGTCTCTTAAATTCATCATTTTTAGATTCAACACCTGCATTGTATTTATTAACACTTTCAGTTAATGCCGCTGGATTTACTTCTATTTTCTTTGCTAATTCCTCTAGATTATCTGCTTCTATAACTAGTCCCATATTAAAATATTCTTCTGTAGCTTTTAAACTTTCTTTTAATCCATCTTCAAAGAATAAATAAGCTAATTTATCTTTTTGCTCTAATATTGCAGCTGAAACTACATCTCTAGTTTCTAACTCATTACAAAATCTTTTACCATCTTTATTTATAAGTATAGCTCCATTACCTCTTACAGCTTCAGTTACCATTACTGCTTTATCAGGTACAACAGTTGGATGAGTTTGAATTTCTGCCATGTCAACAAAATCTGCATTTATTGCTTCAGCTAACTTTATACCATCTCCTGTAGCACCACTATGATTAGTAGTTGCAAATCCTTTTAAGTTAGCATTATATGATACTATTATTTCTTCATTTGCTCCAAAACCACCAGCTGTAAGTATAACTGCTTTTGTATTTATTGTATATTCTTTGCCTTCTTTATCTGTAGCTTTAACTCCAGATACTTTTCCGTCTTTATCTAATACTATCTGTGTAGCTTTATTCCATAATCTTATATCAACTTTTTCATTATCTGCTGCTTCTTTTAATGTTTTTACTATGCTTGCTCCTGCTGCTGCACCACCTGTAGGTCTATGTGTTCTATAGTTAGTCGCTCCCGCCATTCTACCAACATCACTTAAGTCAGCTCCTAACTTAGTTAACCATGCAACGGAATCTTTAGCTTCATTAGCTAATTTTCTAACTAAGTCTGGGTTATTTTTGTTATATCCACCCTTCATTGTGTCTTCATACATAGTTTCTATGCTATCTTTTATCCCTTTTGCTTTTTGTTGTTCAGTTTCTGCTGCGTTTAATCCACCTGTAGCTCTGTTTGTATTTCCTCCAACCATAGGCATCTTTTCTAAAACTACAACATTTTTAGCACCATCCTGCTTAGCTTGTACAGCAGCTGAAAGACCTGCTCCACCAGCACCTATTACTACTATATCTGCGCTTTCAGTTTTTTTACATCCAGTTAACGCTAAAACTGGTATAGCAATTGTAAAAACCATCATTACCGCTAAAATCTTTTTCTTCATTATTGTATCCCCCTGTAAAATTTTTTCTACACCTAGAGTATATTTGTTAATTAATAAACAAACAATATTCTGCTCTTATTGTTTATTTTGGTCTTTTTGTTCACAGCTTTATTTATAGTTAAATGATTTCATTTGATGTTTATTAATAATTTATTGCAAATAACAAAATTAATTTTGTTATTTTATTCACACCTATAAACAAAAAAAGCAGCTTTCGCTACTTTTTTAATCTATAGTAATTGTTAGGCCTTCCTACTTTTCCATATTCTAAAGTTAATTCCATTTTTCCTTCCTCAACCATATATTCTAAATATCTTCTTACTGTAACTCTAGCTAATCCTACCTCATCAGCTAAGCTGTCAGCCGTAACCTCCTTAGCAGGATTATTATTTATTGTTCTCCATATCTCATTATAAGTTACTAAACTTAAGCCTTTTACAGTTTCTTTTTTACTTACATTAGAATTTTCACTGTTAACTATGTATTTATCAATATGCTCTTGCTTTAAATCAACTAAAGAACTCATCTTATCATGTCTATTTTTATATTTTATCAATGCCTCATTAAATCTATCTTTAGAAAATGGCTTAACTAAATAATCAACCGCTCCATACCGAAAGGATTCATCTACACTTTGAACGCCTTTTTCTGCTGTTATTAATATAGCATCACAATTAATATCATTTTTCCTTATCCATTTTAATAAATCAATTCCATTCCCATTTGGTAAAAAAACATCTAACAAGATTAGGTCTACGCTATTTTCTGATAAAAACTCTTGAGCCTCTTTAATTCTTGAACATTCATAGATTACATTAAAGCCATCGATTTTACCTAAAAATTCTTTATTTATCTCTCTTACCATAGGATCATCTTCTACAATAATAACCTTTATCAAATAATCATCCCCTCTTATATTTTAACTTTCCATTCTGTTATTTTTCCGCTGGTAAAGCGTATCTCTACACCTAAAGAATCTAGTATTTCTTTTACATTATATAGACCATACCCTCTATCACCGTTTTTAGTTGTAAATCCTCTATCAAATAAATTAATCCCTATTTCTTCCTTTATAGGCTCACCATTATTTCTTACTTGTATTATAATATTATCTTCCTCAGATATAAATATAGACATTTCTCCATTTTCTTTATCTTTTAATACATCTATAGAATTGTCTAAAAGATTTCCTATTACGGTGAGTAAATCATGAGTTCCTACCTTCTCACGCTCTTTTTTCAGATTACATCCCTCTTCTATTATGAATTTTATTTTTGCTTCCTGGGCTTTATGGTACTTAGCTAAAATCAATCCCTGTATAGACACATCTTCTATTTTCTTAAGAGATTCTACTACCTTATTTCCCATCTCAGATACATCAAAAATATATTTTAAAGCCTTATCATATCTCTCTAATTGAATTAATCCAGCAATAGTATGTAGTTTGTTCATAAACTCATGGTTTTGTGCCCTTAAATCCCAAGTTAATAACTTTATACCCGTAAGCTCCTCTGCCATTTTAGTTACTAATGATCTATCTTGGAAATTAACTAAAGCTCCTATTATATTTCCCTCATTGCCTGTGATACCTTTATAATTACTTAATATTATAGTATCATCAGATAATTTTTCAGTTCTATTATAATACTCTTCTCCAGTTTCAAGCACTTCTTTTAAATTATTTAATATGATTGGATAAATGTATTCTTTATCATCTATATTTAAAATTTCCTTTGCCTTTTTATTTAATACCGTTATCTCACCTTTAGTGTTTATTGCTATTAGACCATCATTTGTATTATCTATTACAGCTTTTCTTTCTTCAACTACCAAAGCTATTTCCTTTGGCTCTAATCCAAATATAGTTTTCTTTATGTTATTTGAAAGAGCATATGCCCCAATAACACCTATTATAAACGCTAGTCCTATATAGGGAATTAATTTATACATAAAGGATGTCGCCTCTTGTTTCCAGTCAGTTTTTAAAATTCCTACACATACAGCACCTACTTGTATACCCTCTTTATAAACTGGAGCGAAAGCTCTTACTGAATAACCAATTCTTCCTTGCCCCTCTGATATGTAACTTTCTCCACTTTTAAGTACTCTTTTATCATCTCCACCTTCAAAAGGCATACCTATGTATTGCCTTAATGGATGAGAATACCTTATTCCATTCATATCAATAACAACTATAAAATTAACCTTCATTTTTAAATTAAGTTTTTCTGTAAATGTCTGAATCTTGAAGTTATTAACACCCTTCTCAAGTTCATCTTCTATAAGTGGTACAGAAGCAACAGCTTCAGCTGTATCTAATAGATAGTTTTCATTTTTTGCATTTACTTTATCTCTAACCATTTTCATGGCGAAGTTAGAAATTACCCCTATAACCGCCATAATTACTACAATAGTTAATAACATTATTTTATTTCCAAGTTTCATATTATTCTCCTAAGTAACAAACTCTAATAAAACTAGTATAACAAAAAACCAGGGTTCATAATAACAGGGAAATAAATTAAGCCCCAAAAGGGGCTTCTACAGGATTAATTCAAGCTTCTTTATATAAAAATTCATTTTGGTCATTTGGAATTCTGTTTGTTGATTTCACCTTAATAGTTGGTAAGGCTACCTTGTTTCCTTTATACTCTACTTCATTAACATTTATAACTCCATTTACCTGCAGCCATTGTCCTTTTTCTGGCATGTTTGCTTCATCAGACTTAAATACTAATGCTAAGTTCTGAGAATCAGCCACACAACAATTAAGTACACTTCTACCTAGATAAAAAATTCCCTTCTCTTTTTCTACCTTATATACAAATCCACTTATATCGACCTCTCTTCCTAAATAATTTTTAGGATTATCCTGAAGTTCCTCAAAGTAACAAAAGAAATGTTCTTTATCGAATTTAATTATTCCCGTATCATTAATTTTTTCATGACTTTCTTTATCTTCATGTATATCCTGATTGTTTAATATTAATGTTACCCCCTTATATTCAGTAGCTTCTATTCCACTTACTTCTCTTCCATACATCATCAAAATAAAAGCGATAAAAAAAATACCATATCCTTTTTTAACCCCTTGTCTTGAAGGAATTGTGAATACTCTAGTTAATTGAAACAAACAAATAATTCCTATTAATATTATTGCAAATACAGTGTAATAAAACATTTTAGGATGCACATAATTATAGAGTCCTTCAGTTTTTAATAAGTATATCAAGTACAAATCAATAAATATCAAACACAAAAACCATATAAATTCATTTAAATTAAATTTCTTCATCCATACCTCCTATATTAAGCAACCTATTAAAAAACATGAAGAAAATACTAAAAACATAAGTTTAAATACAAACCCTTTCTTAAAACCACTAAAAAGCATTAAATTATTTTTTAAATCTAACATTGGTCCTAGTATTAAGAATGCCATAACTGGACCTAATGAAAATTGAGTTAAAAAGCTTCTAGCAACAAAAGCATCAGCCTCAGAACAAAGTGATAATAAATAAGCTAAAACCATCATAACAATTACGGCTAACAATTTATTAACAGCTAGTCTATTTACAATATCAGTGGGTATTACTACTTGAAATAAAGAAGCTAATATACTTCCTATTATTAAATATTTTCCTATACTGTATAGCTCTTCACCTATATGTCTTATTAATACCTTAAGGCTTTTCTCTTTTTTAAGTTCTTCACATCCACAGTCACAAGTAAAATTTAAATTTCCTTCTTTTAGAACATAATTGTTATTATTTAGAACCTCTACTAAAAACCCAATAATTATGGCTAATGTACTCCCTATACCTACCCTTAATAACAAAAGCTTGGCACTTTGACCAAATGCTTGATATGTAGAGAGCATAACCACAGGATTTACTATAGGTGCAGCAAGCATAAATGTAATTGCTATGTTAGTAGGAACACCTTTTTTTACAAGTCCCCTAGTTACTGGAACAGTGGCACATTCGCATAGAGGAAAAAAGAGCCCTAATAGTGATGCTACTATGGCTCCTCCTAACTTGTTTTTAGGTAGAACTTTCTTTATTAATTCCTCAGTCAAAAAGGTGGTAATAATACCTGCTACTAAAGCACCTATTAAAATAAAAGGAATAGCTTCTATAAATATTCCAATAAATAAAACACAAAAACTTTTAAACATATCATTTAAAGCCATTAATTCTTACCCACCTCCTATTCACATATTTTTAAAATAATCTGTTATCATTTTGTATATTCCCTTACTTATTATTTTGCTGCTTTTAATTTCTTCTTGTAGCGAATCTATTGATTTACTTATCAATATGTATGAATCCTTATTTAGATTCATAATAGTATCCTCAACCTTATTCTTTTTTTCATCGAGAAGATCTCCGCAATTATTTATTATTATCATATTTGCTCTATGAATGTAAGATAATATGATGGCCCCCATACTTTTTAGAAATATCTCAATAATCCTTCCATCTACAATTACGAATAAAGCCCCTAAAGTTCCTTTTGATGCATCTACATTTTCTATAAGATTATTTACAGTTTGTACTCCATTTGCTTCTATTATTATTCTATGAGGTTCATGGAAGTTTATAGCTCTATTTAATACTTTCTTATCTATTTGGGCGTTGCTACTAAATTCCTTTATAACAACTCTATCATCTGACTTTAAATCATCTCTTATTTCTGTGTTGCCCTTTTCACACTGCATAATAAGTACTTTTTCATCCTTAGTCAAAGTTTCTTCCAAGTAAGCATTAATAAATGAAGTTTTACCCCAGGATAAAAAACCGCCTACTATTTCTACTGTGCATTTTTTTGCCATTCTACGCCCTCACATAAATATTTTTCCTATATTTACTTTAATATTTATATTCTTTTAAATATTACATTATTACTTATCATATATTTTATAAGGAAATTAATTATTTAGGAGGAAATATGATTTCATATAAAAAAGATGAGTTTTTAATCATGAAAAATGAAGAGTTATGGACATTTTATAAAAACTATAAAAACGAAATTTGTTATACAATATTGAAAGAAGATTCTTCTGGAGAGGAGGTTTCTTTAATAAAAGACTGTCATAAGTTACTTTCGGTTATTTTGAGTAACAATGGATATATCTATATATTAGCTATATCCTCAACTAAGGCCTTAATGTTTTATACTTATAGTGATTTAGGCATAAGAGAAAATACTTTATTAAATTACTCTTTTGATATGGAGTATATTCAAGTTATTTCTCTAAATAACTCGTTAAATTTAATATATACAAGATACGATAATAGCTCATTAAGCCTTTATCATAGAATAATTGATTCTAATTTGTATATAACTGCACCAGTTTTAATTGATAGAATTCAAAAAACTACTGATTTTCCCTTTATAGCTACTGTTAATTCTACTGATTTGATTGTATTATATTTAAAAAAATCTCAAGACTACTATATAGGTTATAGAGCATTTTCACCTACTAAATATGCCTGGGGATCATTCATAACTTTAGATAAATCTCCTCTTCTTCCTTATGATTATTCATTTATATTAGGAGAAAATAATCTATCAGCTCTTAGTTATTCTATAAAGGACAATTATAATTCTTTTTTGCGATATGGAATTATAATAGATAATGTTTTCAAAGGAAAAACTTTAAAAACAACAGAAAATGTAAATAATTATTCATATCTTATATATGAAAAAGACCACTTTTACTTGACCTATACATTTAAAAATAAGTTATTTCTAAATCTTTTGTCTGTTGGCGGAGATCTAATATCTATAGATACTATTCCTTATTCTAAAGAAAGTAAAATAGAGAAATATATTGTTCAAAGTGATCTTGAGAGTGTTTCTTTTACATCTGGTTTTATATTATATGAAAATAATAAATTAAAATTTTCAGTGTTATCTTTAATATCAAGAGTTATAAATAATGAACCTAAACATAGTACTGCTACAAAAAAAGTGGATACAACCTTATATTATGAAAGACAACTTATTGAAAAAGAACGCTTGATAAACAAACTAAACCTAGATATTTCAAATCTAAAAAATGATATATCTCAACTAGAAAGAACTAGGACAACCGTTGAATCCAAAGATAATGAAATTAGAGCCTTAAAAGAAGATTCCTTAAGAAAAAATTCTTCTACTGTTCAGGAATATGAAAGAAGACTAAAGGATAAAGACATCCTAATAAAAAACTTAAATAGTATTGTATCTGACTTACAAGAGAAGTTATCTGATAAGCGTAAGGTCATAGATTCTTTGACTCTAAGCAACAAGGAACTTTTTGATAGGATTACCTTATTACAGGAAAACAGTGATACTGTATCTAAACTTAAACTTCAATTGTTAGATAAAGAATCTACTATATCAAACCTCAGATTAGAGATAAAAACTTTGCAAAATGAAATTGAGACCTTAAAGACCTCCAGAGGCTCTATACTAAAAAAATTTTTTGAATAGAGAAGGATACTGAAGTTTCTGTTTCTAGAAATTTCAGTATCCTTAACATTTATTTATTGATATATATATTTTTCAATTCAATCAATAGTTGCTTCATTTCATCAAGTGTATTAAAGTAACCTGGACTTATCCTTACGGTTCCCCGTTTCTCTGTCCCTATAACTTTATGCACTAATGGAGCACAATGATACCCAGTCCTTACGTATATATCTTTTTTATTTAATAATTTTCCTACTTCAGAGCTTTCCATACCTTCTATATTTATAGATATTATAGCCGAGCTATCTTTAGAATCTGTCCCATAACATTCTATAAAAGGCATACATTCAAATTCACCTAATAAGAAATCTACAAGAGTTTTTTCTTTTATTCTTATATTGTTAATCCCCACATCTTCAATAAACTTTAGTCCGCTATTTAAACCTACAATTCCTGGTGTATTTAAAGTTCCGCTCTCAAACTTATCAGGTAAAAATTGAGGTTGCTCTAAGCTATGTGATTGACTTCCTGTCCCTCCGTACTTAAGCTCTTTTAAAGCAACATTTTTATTTATAATCAAAGCTCCTGTTCCTTGAGGGCCTAATAAACCTTTATGTCCAGGTACCGCTAAAAGATCTATATTATACTTATCTATATCTATTTCTATAGTTCCGGCAGTTTGCGCGCCATCAACTATAAAATTAATATTATTTCTTCTAGCCAAGTCCCCAATAGCTTTTATATCTTGAATTGTCCCAATTACATTTGAACCGTGATTTATTATTATAGCTTTAGTATTAGATTTAATTTCTTTTTCTATTTCATCTACTGAAAGAAGTCCATCTTTATCACCTTTTAATAAAGATACTTCAACTCCTTGTCTCTCTTTTTGCTTAACAGGTCTTAATACCGAATTATGCTCAAGGTAAGAGGTAATAATGTGATCTCCTTTTTCTAATAACCCATGTATAGCTATATTTAATCCATCTGTAGCATTTGCTGTGAAAATCACATTTAATGGATTATCTATATTAAAAAGTTTAGCTATCCTTTCTCTGCACTCATATATCTCCATATCACATCTTATAGACATATCATGAGCACCTCTTCCTGGATTAGCACAATAATCCCTTACACACTTTATCATCTCTTCATATACACTACGAGGCTTAGGAAAAGAAGTAGCTCCATTATCTAAATATATCATTTAAATCCTCCTATATCTTCACAAGAACATAACGTAGGCTTTTCCCATTAATCACTCTTTTATATACATTTCTAATTCTTATTGAATTGCTCTTAATCTCCTCTATTACTTTATCAAGATCGTTCTCAGTAAATTCTATTGCACGAGAGCAACCAGCTGTAATTGTGCATGGTGTTGCAATCATACTTATATCAAATTCTTTATTCTTTAGTATCTTAAAAAGCTGTAGGCACTCACTATTAGAGTAAAAAACAACTATATAAGCAATTTTCATAACAGCCTCCTTTGTATTACGTAAATCAACCCCCATATCTTAAATTTACAGGGGGTTGATAGTATCTTCCTTTATTCTCCGCAGAAATAATCATTTGAAGATGGTGGATCAAAACAATCCATTGGAAAATCTAAAGTATCAAAATACTTGCATGGGTCTCCAGGAATGATTGTTTCACAATCTGGAAGCTCGCAAGGTCCTGCTGAAGATACTGATAAATTAACAATTCTATAAAGTTTAATTATAGTAAACAATCCTATTACTGCATTAGGAACATATTGTAGAACGCCCTCAACATCTATAGGAACTAAAGTAGCTGCTAATGGATTAACAATTGCTTGAACAAATACATTTGGTGCTTCTGGATTTATAACGAATTGAGGAACAGTTGTTGAGTCAAAAGTATAAATAGTTGAATTTCCTGTTTCTCCTCCAAATAAATAAGCAACCTTACTGAAAGATGTTGTAGCAATTAAAGTTTCACTTACTCCTCCAGCAGTTGTAACAGTTAGTGTTATAGTAAAATTATAAGTTATATTTACATTCCAATAGCCATTTTCACAGAATGGACTTTGAACAACACTAGTTGTAATTCCAGTAATTACTGAATCAACTATTAATAATGTTACAGGTTCAGTAAATGCTAAAGAGTCCCCAGGAACATTGGATACTAGAACAGCTATAATAGCTGGGTTTATAGCTGGTGCTGCTAGCGCTAACGCTGTTATAGGTATAGGATCTAAATCACCATGTTTAGAGATTTCATGGCTAGAACAACCACAACAAGTGTTAGGAGAAAAAGTGCTTAAACAATCTTTTTGTTTACACTTTCCGTATACTTTTTTAGCTATTATACATTCATCTATGATTTCTTGTTGCCTTGCTAAACCATTAACTTCAAAATTATCTTGCATTTTTTATCCTCCTTATTAAAATTATAGGATTCTATATTAGTTTCAATAATATAATATGGAGGACCTTCGATATGTGTGATTTGTTATTGTAAAAATTTTCTAATTTAAATTAATATTTATATCCTTTATGTATGTTTATAATATCTCTTAAAATAGAAGCAGCTGCATTTATAGTTCCAGATGCCCCGCCCATAACAACTAACTCCCCTAAAGTATCAGTTTTAAATCTCAAACCTTTATTTTTACCATTAATTGAAGCTAAAACATTATTTTTTTCTACTAATCTAGGTTTGACCTCTATGGAAACATTATTATCTATATTAGATATAAGTCCTACTAACTTGTATTTAGACCCATTTTTCTTTGCTTTTTCTATATCTTCTTTCTTTAAATGGGTTATACCTTCCACATTTATATCTTTTAGTGATATATTTTTATTCATAATAACATTTGCCATTATAGTCATTTTAATTGCAGTATCCCATCCTTCTATATCCAAAGATGGGTCTGACTCAGCTATTCCTAAATCCTTGGCTAATTCTAATGCTTCATTAAAGGATATACTCTTACTTTCCATCTCTTCTAATATAAAATTACTTGTACCATTTAATATCCCTTCTATAGACAAAATTTTAGAACCTGCTAATTCTATTAATCCAGAATTTAAAGAAGGTAGAGCTCCTCCTGTAGTACACCCCAGCCCCATAGACACTCCACTCTTTAATGCCCGCTCTTTTAAATCACTATATGCTAATAATATAGGTCCCTTATTTCCAGTCACTACATTTATCCTGTTATCAAGTGCATATCTTATATGACTTAACCCCGGTTCTCCAGTTTCTTTATTTGTGTGTGTTAACTCTACCATTAAATCCACACAATTAGAATTTAACACTTCTCTATAATCTAAGTCCTTATTCCATAATGAATGATCACTTAAATCATTTAAACCACATACTTCCTGTAAATCTATGCCCTCACTACTATAAACTCCTCCCTTAGAATTTAATATAGCTACTACATTAATATTTAAACCTTGGTCTATAAGTTCATCATTTTTATCAACCAATAGCTTTATAAATGATTTTCCTACTCCACCGAAACCCAATAATGCCAAATTCATTACACTACCTCCAACACTTTTATTAATTCTTTATATAAATTTAAGATTTATTAAATACACTTATATGACTTAATGTTATATAATTATATTACTTGATAAAAACTATGAGGTGATTAAGACGATGAGAGATATTTATATTGTACTTACAGCAACAGGTACATTTTATGCTAGAGCTATACGTTTATACACAAAAAAACAATATACTCATTCTTCCATTTCTCTTGATGAAGAATTAAGCAATATGTACAGCATGTGCAGAAAGTATGCTAGAAACCCATTTTTAGGAGAATTTAAAAAAGAAGAGATAAATAAGGGTGTTTTTTCATTTTATCCAAATTGTCCATCTGTAGTAATAAAAATAACTGTAGACGAAACTCAATACACGCAAATGAATTCAATACTTAAAGATTTTAATAGAAAACAAGTTAAATATAACTTAATGGGAATATTCTTTAGATTATTTAACAAGGAGTATCAAGCGAGGGACAAGTTCTTTTGTTCAGAAATGATTGCTTATTTACTTAAAGAAACTAATGTCTATGAATTTGACAAGCCTCTAAACTTTGTAGAGCCTATGGATTTATTAGAAATACCTTCTGCTGAAATAGTGTATCAGGGACCATTAAACAACTATCAAATGGCAGCATATTAAAAATTGACCACTAATACATAGTGGTCAATTTTTTTTACGTTTATTTTTAAAAAAGTTACTTAATATTTCACTACATTCTCCATCATAAGTCCAATTTACTTCTACAAAACTACTTAAATGTGGATGATTAATTATATTTGCAACCGATCCACATGCCCCTAGTTTAGGATCAAAAGTTCCTATATATAACTTACTTATCCTACTTTGAATTATAGCACCAGCACACATAACACAAGGTTCTAGGGTTACATATAATTCACAACCATTTAATCTCCAATCCCCTAAATATCTAGAAGCCTCTTCTATAGCTAATACCTCTGCATGGGCTAAAGAAGACTTTAAACTTTCTCTTAAATTATGGGCTCTAGCTATAATATGACCATCTTTTACTATTACAGCTCCAACAGGCACCTCATCCTTCTCAAGAGCTTTATAAGCTTCTTTAATAGCTTCTTTCATATAACCCAATAGAAAAACCTCTCCTCTTAAGTAAATATCCTAACTTTTTTAATCCTATTTTTATCTATTTCTTCAACTACAAACCTCATGTTTTCGTAGCTCACTTCTTCCTTAGGTTCTGGTATTCTGCCAAGCTGCCCTATAACAAATCCTCCTATAGAATCAAACTCTTCAGACTCCATTTTTACACCTATCAAATCACTTAGATCGTCTAATCTTATCCTACCATCTACAATATATTCATCCTCTTTAACAACTTCAATTTCTTCCTCTAGCTCATCATATTCATCTTCTATTTCTCCAACTATTTCTTCTAATAAGTCCTCTATAGTAACTATTCCAACTGTTCCACCATATTCATCTAATACAACAGCCATATGATTTCTACTTTTTTTCATCTCTTTAAATAACTCTGTTACCTTCTTAAATTCAAAGGTATAATATGCCTCTCTTATACAATCCTGAACCTTAAAGTTATCTTTATTATTTAAAAGGATTAAATCCTTAACATACATTATTCCTATAATATCATCAATACTTTCATTATAAACAGGAATCCTAGAAAACTGTTCTTCCTTAATTATATCTATAACATCATCATAGGTTGAATCTAAACCTAAGGCTACTATATCTACTCTTTGAACCATTACATCTTTAACTTGAATATCACCAAATTCAAACACGTTAAAGATCATTTCCTTTTCTTCTTCTTCTAAAACACCTTCCTCTTCACCAACATCAACCATGGTTTTTAATTCTTCTTGAGTTATAAATGGCTGATCTTTATTTAAATCTGCTCCAAATAATTTTAATATAAAAGAAGATATAAATGTAAATATAGCAACAAAGGGTCTTAAAGTTTTTACAAATATATTTACAATACCTGAAACCTTTAAAGCAACTCCTTCTGATCTTTGTTTCGCTATAGATTTAGGTGTTATTTCTCCAAATATAAGCACTAAAATAGTCATTATTGCAGTGGCTATTCCTACTCCTGATTCATCAAACGCCTTCATAGCTACAGAAGTAGCTAATGCAGATGCTCCTATATTTACTACATTATTCCCAACTAATATACTTCCAAGAAGTTTGTTTGGGTCTTCTGTAAGCTTTTCTACTAATTTTGCTCCCTTGACTCCATCTTCAACCATATGCCTTATTCTTATTTTACTTAAAGACATAAGTGCTGTTTCCGATGCTGAAAAAAACGCAGATAATAAAAGTAAAAATATAAGCACTATTATCTGCAACGTATAACTTGAATCCAAAAAAATCACTCTCCTACAGTTTGGTAAATGTTATTTCAAATATTATACCATATTTATATGTTTCGATTAATATTTACCAGACAAAATATCTAATAAACTACTTAAAAAAAGTACTAATCCTAGGTTTAATGTTGTTTATTTTAAGTTTTTTATGCTTTTTGTTCATTATTAGTTATTCTTATGTGCCCATATTAATACCTCAAACACCTCATTTAAGTCACTCAAATTAACTGGATCGCTGACTTATAATATTATTATGAGATTAAATAATGTTAAAGGAGGTGAGGGCTATGGGAGTTAATGATAAAATATTTACAGAAGGTAAAATAGGAAAAACTTTATTAAAGTTTGCTATTCCTGCAATGATTTCTCTCTTAGTAGTTGAACTTTATAACATGGTAGATACTATATATGTAGGTAGATACATCGGTTCTAACGCTATAGGAGCATTAACCATAGCCTTTCCTGTACAAAGATTTATGACATCCATAGGTATGTTGATTTCAGTTGGAACTTCTACCTTTGTTGCTAAAAATCTAGGAGAGAAAAATTATAATGGCATAAAAAAAACAATAATAAACAGTATAATAATGACACTTTTATCTTTAGGCATTTTATCTTTAATAATATATGTATTTCATCAACCTATAATAACTAAATTAGGGGCCAGTGAAAATTTATATCCATTTGCTGAAGACTATATATCTATAATTCTTATAGGAACAGTATTTCAGGGACTAACAATAGTTATGGGATATATAATGACCTCTTTAGGTGATACTAAAATAAATCTCTATGCAAACTCTTTAGGTGCTATAGCTAATGTATTTATAAATCACTTATTTGTAGCAATGCTTGGTTATGGAGTAAAAGGTGCAGCGATTGCAACAATAACATCCCAGTTTATAGCTTTCCTATTTATAAGTTATAAATTCTATAAAATAAAGAATACTTTAAAACTAGATATTACTGCTTCTGGATTAAACAAAGAATTTTCAAGAAGTTTGATAAAAGATATATTTACTATAGGATTTTCAACCTTTGTTATAGAAATCTCAGATGCTGTGGTTTCAGTAGTACTTAATAACTTACTTTTATCAACAGCTGGAGACAATGCTATAATTATGATAGGAGTTATAACAAAGGTTTCTATGTTTATGTTTGTTACAATAATAGGAGTAAGTTCATCTATGCAACCTATAGTTTCTTATAACTATGGTGCAGAAAATAGAGAAAGAATGCTTAAAGCCTTAAAGGTTTCTATAAAATGGGTAACTATATTCTCCTTAGCAATATGGAGCGTACTTATGTTATTCACTCCATCTATAATAGGATTTTTCCTTAAAGAAGCTGAATTATTAAAAGAAACCATAACGGCTTTTAGAATATGTATATCTATCCTTCCAGTAGTAGGGATATATTATATTGGAATTTACTACTATCAAGCAATAGAGGAATCTGGAAAATCTTTTTTACTTTCAGTTTATAGACAAATAATAATATTTATTCCTCTAGCAATAATACTAATTAATTCATTTGGAGCCATGGGAGCTTGGATTGCTTATCCCTTATCAGATTTAATATCTGCCATAACATCTATCTTCTTCATGAAGAGAACTATTACTCCAAAAGTTAAAGAACCAAAAAGAGTTCTTAAACCTAAATTATCATAAAGTGATAATCCAAAACCTTGTTTTGGTATCTATATAATTTAAAAACAGTTAAAGAGTCAATTAACCATTTCGTGTTAATTGACTCTTTTTCTTTATATAAGCTGCCCTTAAAATATTTCCTAAGAAATTTTTTTCTAAAAGTTATAGTTAAAATTATAAACATAAATATTAATAAACCTAAGTTTTCATTATTATCAAAAGAGGGAATGTTTATTCTTAACAATATGTATATAATAACAAGCAAACTAATTAAAAACATCCCTTTAACTTTGCTTCTTTCCTTAGTTTTAGGTTTTTCATATTTCATCTATATCCCTCCTTATATTTTTATTATTTTGATTCTATCATACATAAATTTATTTGTGTGAAATATGTAGTAAACGTTACAAATTATGTAATAATCGTTATATTTTATTCCATTTAATAACCAATTGCCTTATGTAAGCTAATATATTATTATAAATACAATAAAACTATAGAAAGGACTGAATTAATGAAAATTTTACTAAGGATTACGTTACTCTTAATAACTCTTATATTATTAATAGGACTAACTTTGGCAAGCTTCTATTTTTATGATTTATCAGTAGCTCGTACAAGCAAAGATTTCTTAAAGGGTGACACATCTCTAGATTTCAAGCAATCAGTCCCTGCCGTAACCCCTAGAAAAACTTGGCTTGATGAGATTGGATATGAGGATATAGAAATCACATCTTTTGATAATTTGAAGCTTCGTGGCTATTATCTTAAAGCAAATAAACCCACCGATAAAACTGCTATAATTGTTCATGGATATTTTAGTAAAGCTAAAGAGATGTCCAACTATGCAAGATTTTATTATGAGACTTTAGGGTATAATGTTTTAATGGCTGATAATAGAGGCCATGGTGAAAGTGAAGGAGATTATATAGGTTTTGGTTGGCATGATAGAAAAGATTACTTGCAATGGATCAATTATATAATTGCAAACATTAATCCAAAGTCTGAAATAATATTACATGGTGTATCTATGGGTGGTGCCACGGTTTTAATGACTAGTGGTGAAACTCTTCCTAGCAATGTAAAAGCTATAATTTCAGATTGTGCTTATACCTCAGTAAAAGCTGAGTTGTCTTACCAGATGAAAAGAATGTACAACCTTCCATCCTTCCCTTTAGTTAATACCACAAGCTTATTAACTAAGATAAAAGCTGGATACTTTTTCGGTGAAGCCTCAGCTATTAAGCAGGTTTCTAAATCTAATACACCAACTTTATTTATACATGGGGATAAAGATACCTTTGTTCCTTATGAAATGGTCTATGAACTATATGAAGCATGTAGCAGTGAAAAAGATATATTTGTTGTTCCTAATGCTACTCATGCAACAGCCTATAGAGAAGATAAAGAAGGTTATGAGAAAAAAATTAGTGACTTTCTTAATAAATATGTAAATTAGGACAACTATGTTAATTATTTTAAGTTTAATATAATTAAAGCTAGAATGCACCTATTTAGCATTCTAGCTTTTCTTTATTATACCAATACAAAATCATGCTCTATTTTAAGTTTGTATGAACCATCTTCATTAACACCTAGTATTTCAATTTTTCTATCCCTAATATCTCCCCACAATAGTCTATTAGTTATTATATATTCATGTTTTATATTTTCTTTATCATAATGATACATAAATAATTTTTTAAATTCGTTTGCATTTTTAGTTACAATAGCTGTAGCTTCCATACTACCCTTACCTATCTTTTTAATTTTTACATCTGGACCCAGCATTCCTTGATAGGTAAAATATAGATTTCTTAAGACCTCATCTGTTGAATTAACTACATACATGATTGGAAAAATCTTCACATAATTAGCAGTCATTAACACCCCTCCCTAATTCTCAATATATTCTTTTATTTTCTCTCTTCCTCTTATTAACCGTTTGTATACTGTATCTTTAGCCATATTTATATCTTTAGCTATTTTCTCTACAGACTCATCCAGCAAATATTTTTTTACGAATATAACTTTATCCTTTTCTTTTAAATTCTCTATAAGTTCGTAAAAACCTTCATCATCTATTTGAATGTTATCCTGGTCTTTATATATCTCATCTTTTAACTCAAGATTTATTTTCTGCTTACTTATTTTTCTCTTATAATCTAAAGCTCTAAATTTTGCTACAGATATTAGAAAATTTCTGAGTTCCCCTTTAGTTTCATCATAACAATCAATATTTTCCCATATGCTCATAAGCGCATCATTAAAACACTCTTCTATATCCATTACCCCGCAAAAAGATGATAATATCTTATTTATAACACCATAAAGAAGGCGTCCATAATTATTTTTAAGCTCTTCCAAAGCATCTTCTTTTCTATTTAGTATACCTGTGACTATATCTCTCTCTGTCAAACTCCTCCCCCCTAACTAGAAAAGTGTTTAAATACTCATGGATTTCCTTATAATCCTCGTTTCTAATAATTACATCATAACTTTTACCATCCTTAGTTTCTAATAAAACTTCTGTGATAAGTTTAGGTCTTACTATTACAATATATCCAAGACCTAATATAGCACTATAAAAACCAAGCAATGCTAAAACTTCAGACTTTGTAGCAAAATATATTCCAACGGCTAACGTACCTCCTGCAACTCCTATTGAAAACAAAAACGGTATCGCAGCTACAAGTGTTATAAGAGCTTTTGTTAAACTTAAATTACTTTCAAGCAACCTTTTAAGTCTAAATTGCCTTTTAACCTTTTTACCTAAACTTATCTTTTTGATTTCTTCTTTTAAATAACTCTCTGTTACAAATGGGTTGTTATAATAATTTGCTGAAGTTATCATAATTCTCTTATTTGTGCAAAACATTAACCTATTAAAAGAGTAGCCATCACCAGACATAAAGGGTATTTTAGCTATCATGTTTATCATCATTGAATCCTCTAAAACATCTATATCCGTACCTTTAATAGTCTTCTCTATAAATTCACCTTGCTCTAACATTTCTTGGGCACGTAATCCACTTTTCTTAAGCCCTCCTCTAGCTATTCTTGTCCTAACATCATTTGTTATCCTATTTAAACTGTTGTCATCAATATCAGAAAAGTTCATATAACTTTCTATCTCATCTTCATCATAAGTGTTTTCATTTAGCAGTTTTGCTATTTCTTTATTCATATTACTTCCTCCTAATAAGGTTCTTTACCATATATTCGTAAATTAATTGAAGATATTGGACAAAAAATTCTAATTATTAAAAGTTTTTGTATAAATTATATATATCAATATTTTGTTAACCTTGTACAATTGTACAGGTGTACAAATTTACATTTTTACAGCTTTACAAATTTACAGGTGTACATATGTACGATTGTACAGTTGTACAGTTGTACAAAAATTTTTTATAAATATGTTTTTTAATGATCTTAATACAGTGCTTAATTCCTCTCTTCAATATAAAACGTTAATTGGTTATTTTTAAACGGTTATCGTATTTTTTAACTAACTCTAATATATTGGAGTATAATTTTTTGGGGATGTTTTAACCAAAAACCCTAGAGAAATTATATATTAGATGAGAGATCTTATGAATATAAAAAAATGAATCCTGTAAGTAAAAAAACTAAGAGCTCTATTTTATTACAGCTCTTAGTTTCATTTATTCTAATATATTAATCTTCTCTAAGAAGTATCTTAAATAAGATACTCTCCTATTTACTATCTTACCTTCTACTATCATTCCAGGTTTTATTTCTGACTTTTCCCCTTTTTTGTTAGTCAAAAAATTAGTATCTATATGTGATTGCGCTGTGTAATAGCTTGATCCATCTTTTTGATTTACTTTTGAGTCTGCACTTATATTTTCAACTATTCCTTTAAGAACTCCATAGTCTTTTTGTTGTAAACCAGCAAATGCTATATTTACAGTTTGTCCTTCTTTCACATTACCAAAGTCTTGGTTTTTTATATATATGTCAAGTTTATAGCTTGAGCTATCTTTTGGAATAATAGAGGCTATTTCTGTACCACTTTGTATATAGTCCCCTACTTTTACCCCGCTGATTATATTTATTATCCCATCACTTTCAGCCTTTACTGTTGAAGCTTCAATCTTACTTTTTAAACTTTCAATATTAACATTTATCTCAGTTTTACTATTTTCTAAAGCTTTTATATTATCATCTATTTGAGATACATACTGCTCTTTAGTAGTATTACTAGTACTTCCACTTATATTGGCTTGTTCAATATTTTGTTTTGTTTGAGATATAGTATTTAAAACTGTCATCCTTTGATTGTTTTTATACTTCTCTAAGGCTTGTTTGCTGCTATCTAAAGTAGCTTGAGCCGCTTTTATTTGCTCTTCTAGTATACCGTCCTGCTTTTTTAATTTATTTAAGTTATCTTCATTATTTTTTATTGTATTATTTAAATCATTTATATTATAGGAATAATCATTATATTGATAATACATAGAGTTTGATTTATCAAAGTAATTTTTTCCTTCATCCATAGATTTTA
Source organism: Clostridium sp. UBA1652 (assembly GCF_002320975.1). NCBI lineage: Bacteria > Bacillati > Bacillota > Clostridia > Eubacteriales > Clostridiaceae > Clostridium > Clostridium sp. UBA1652. The sequence continues at coordinate 85,154 of NZ_DCLI01000039.1, read as the reverse complement.
GCAATAGGTTTAAATCTGATATATTTTTATTCAAGGATCCAACCTGACTTTGAATTAACTCTTTTTGCTTTCCAGAATCGTTTTGACTTGACATAAAAAGTGTATATTTTTGATAATATTCTTTTTCAACTGCATTGTTATTATCAAAGTAGTTCTTATTATCTAAAATAGATTTTTTTAGTTTCTCATAGTTATTTATACTATAATTTTTCTCTTCTATAGCTTTATCTAATGCGGCTTTCTGAGCCTTAAGATCCTCAGAATCTATAGTTAGAAGTTTATCTCCTTTTTTAACTTCCATACCTTCAGCTATATTCAATTCTGTAATACTTCCCATACTTTTATTAGCTACTTTTATTATTTCATTGTTTGGTCTAACCATACCACTAGCTGCTATAGTTACTTCTTTATCTGCAACCGCTGACCATATTATAGTGACAGTCAAAAGTGAAATAATAATATACATCATATACATAGTAAACCCTTTGGGTCTAGAATTCATAATTTCTCTACTATCTGTAATATCATTAAGATTTTCTATACTATATCTCATTACTATCTCTCCCCTCTGTTGCTGCAACCTCCTCATAGCTAACTGGTATCTGTTGACTCCATAAATTATAATAATATCCTCTAGAATTCATTAATTCCTCATGAGTTCCATACTCAGCTACATGACCTTTATCAATTACATAAATTTTATCACATCTCATTATTGTACTTAATCTGTGAGCTATTATTACCGTAGTAACATTTTTTGTACACTCTTCTATGGTTCTTTCTATAGCTTTTTCAGTAATAGAATCAAGGTTTGATGTAGCTTCATCCATTATAAGTATTTCTGGTTTTCTAAGTAAAGCTCTAGCTATAGCTAATCTTTGTTTTTGCCCACCCGAAAGGTTAGTAGCATTTTCTTCAAGCATAGTATCATATCGTGTAGGTAAGTTATTTATAAATTCATGAATTTGAGCGTATTTACAAGTTTCTATAATTTCTTCATAGGTAGCATCTGGATTTGCAAATTCTAAATTTTCTTTAATTGTTCCTGAAAAGAAGAATGCATCTTGAGAAATATATGCTATTTTATCTCTTAGAGCTTCTCTATTTATATCTTTGATATTATAGGAGTTTAAGATTACCTCTCCCTTTTCACATTGATAAAAATTCATAAGAAGCTTAGCTATAGTTGTTTTTCCTGAACCACTTTCCCCTACTAAGGCTATTTTCTCTCCTTTACCTATCTTCATATTTATATCATTTAAAATAAGCTGTCTAGTTCCATATCTAAAATCCACATTTTGAAAGACTATCTCTCCATTTAATGTAGTTGGATTTATTTTTTTATCCTCATCTACTGATTTTTCGGCCTCTAGATCAAGTATTTCTCCTAACCTATCAGCTGCTACCATAGCACTTTGAAGAGTAGGTTGAAGATTTATCAGTCTTTCTATAGGTTCTATGAAATAAGCTAATAAAGCATTAAAGCTTATTAATGAACCAATTGTTATGTCTCCTTTTAGAACTAAATAAGCTCCCATCCAAAGCACCACTATCCCAAATACCCCTTTTACTGTTCCTTTTATAGAGCCTTGTAGATTATTAACATATCCATACTTAAAAACACTTTTTATAAGTCTTATAAACTTTTTCTCTGTTTCTAAATTTACCTTGTTTTCTCCATTAAAAGCCTTAACTGTTTCAATACCATTTAGTGATTCAACTAGATATGAAGTTAGTTTAGCATTGTCCTCCATAGTATTTCTATTCACATCTTCTAAAGGTTTTTTAAACACAAAAACCAATATTAGATAAAGGACTATAGGTATAAAACACAAGAAAAACATCTTTGAGTTTTGCTTAAATAATATTGCTCCACCAGCTATAGCCATCAAGGTGTCAATCATTAAAGTTAACGTTGCTGAAGATATTGCATCTCTTATTTTACTAGCATCATTAAATCTTGAAACTATTTCCCCAACCTTTCTAGTGCCAAAAAAGTTCATAGGAAGGCTAATTACATGATTATAATATCCAAGTAATAAGGGTATATCTATATTCTGAGATAGATGTATTAGAAGCATAGTTCTAAAGAATTCAGTTAAAATTTTAAAAACAGCTAATCCTATCATGGCTAAAGAAATAACTAATAAACTATTATCCAAAGTATTAGGTAATATATCATCTAAAAGAAACTTAAAATAAAAAGAACCTATGATTCCAAGTAAAGTTATTAAAATAGATGATATAAATATATTAATTAAAAGGTTCTTTTGTACTTTAATAAGCCCCCAAAACCTTTGGAATAATCCTTTAGTTTCATCACCTTTTTCAAAGGTTGCAGAAGGTACCATTAAAATTAAAACCCCTGTCCATATTTTATAAAACTCTTCTGGTTTCATTTTAACTATACCTTTAGCTGGATCTGCTATTATTATTTCTTCCTTAGTTACCTTATGTATAACCACATAATGAAGAAGAGCACCATCAATAATTACATGAGCTATAGCAGGTTTCGGAAAATCTTGAAATATATCCTCTGGCTTTGAAACCTTAACTCCTTTAGCTGTAAAACCTAAATTTTCTGCTGCTTTAATAACTCCATAAGCAGATGTTCCTTGTTTGTCTGTTCCTGCCACTTCCCTTATTTTTGAAATAGGAATCTTAAGCCCATATTGCTTAGATATAGTAGCTAAACAAGCAGCGCCGCAATCCTTAATATCATGCTGCTTTATACAAACATATTTTTTTAATATTCCCATATTATCCTCCAATACTTATAATGAAAAATTTAATGTCTCTTTAAATTTAACATAATTATTACATTTAATAGATACTATTTCCTAAACGTTTGTATTTTTACCCTAAACGTATTTTTTTAATATGGGAATTTACGTTTATGACTATTTTTTAATATTTTGGGGTAAAAATGTAATTTTATATTATTCGATTGTTATAATGATTACATAACTTCTTTAAGTTAATTAACTTTATGAGCTCAAAAGTTTAATTATAAATAATTAATATAATAAAAGGAGGATTTTTAAATGATTGAATTGAATTTAGAAGAATTGAACAATATAGACGGTGGAGGTTGGCTTAACACAGCATGGGAAATATTTGGAACAGTAGTAGATCCATGGTATAACGTTGGTTCAAATTTTTACAATAATGGCACTAGTATGGGACCTAGTTATTATCAAGATGTTTACAACCATGCTCATGGTATTAACTAATCATATACTATTAAAATATATTAATAGCTTTAAAAAAGTACTGTGAATTTATAATTTTTCACAGTACTTTTCTATCTTATCATAAGAAATTAATACATTGCTTTGATTAGCTGGTATAAATAAATCTAATCCTTCTTGAGCTTCATCAGGTAAAAAATAACTCTTATTGAATTTTTTAATTACCCACCCTTCAATTCCAACTGGAATATAACCAAAATTACCTTTAGTAAAGGATTTATTGCTTGGCAAATACCCTTTACTAAATATAGATTGTATTAAAGTCATAATAGGACATGTTTCTATAATTTTTACTCTATATAGTCTTTCCTCATTAAAAAATTTCATAAAATATCACCTCATATTTAAATTTAAAAACTATTAAGACTATTATTAACTAATTATTTAGGGATTATATGTAAATAAGATTTATTACACTACTAGTTTATCATACTATTAGCATTTTATATTATTTTTTCCTAAACGTTTGATTTTTCTTCCTAAACGTGTTTTTTAGAATTAAAAACTTAGTTTAGTAATGTTTTTTAATTTTTTACTATAGAAATGTGCTTTTATACTAATATAATGATTACATAATATTTGATTAAAATTTTCACACATAAACTTAAATTAATTTTTACACTCGTTATTAAGGATAACGAGTGTAAATCTACTAAATCTTTATTTTGAAATATATTCTATTAATGTTAAAATAAATAGAAAATAAGTTGTTAAATATTTCACCAGAACAATAAGGAGAGATTAATAATGTATAAGAGATTTTTTACAGTTGCTCTAATTAGTTGTTTGTTAGGGTTTATATCTAAAATTCCTTATAGATATTTTATATATAAGCATAATATTTTTGATTTTGGGTTAAGTGATTCCTTACCAAATTTTTTATATATAATTGGTATAATATTTATAGGTATCTGTTTTATTAAGAATACAACAGATAAAGTTATAATAAAACTGATTATATTTATGACTCTTGGTCTTCTGTTTTATGAGTTTGAACAAATCTACTCTAATATGGTGTTTGATGTAAAATATATAATCGCAACCTTATTAGGAAGTTTGCTATCATTTTTCTTATATAAATATATTTATAAGAAGAAATATCATTAGATAGTACTGTTTTTGATATCATTAAACATAACGATTAAAAGCAACCAAACAGTTGGTTGCTTTGCTTATATACTTAACTTATTTATGAGTTCCTTAATTCGCCTGCTAGAAACCATACACTCTTCTCCATTTAGCATATGTACTATTTTATCTTTAGCATCTATTTCTCTTATATTTTTTTTATTAACTATATAGGATTTGTGACACCTATAGAAATTATCATCTAGCTCCTTTTCTACCTCATTAAGACTTCCTACAAATTCCAACTGCCTTCCTATCGCATGTAATACTACCGTATGTTTTCCAGTTAAAGTCTCAAAAAATAAAATTCTATCTCGTTCAATATTTATTAACTTTCCACCTACTTTAATGCTAAACATTTTTATATCTGTCTTACTTGATGCATATCTATTATTTGCATCTAATATACACTGCGCTATTCTTTCCTTTATCTCATTAAACTTATATTTATCAATATAATCCATAGCTTCTATTCTATGTTTAAATGTTAAATAACTCATTTCTACATGACTTGTTATGAATACTATGAAGCCTAACGGATCGTATTTTCTTATTTCATCAGCTAATTTTATTCCGTCCATTTTTTGTCCTTTTAACTCTATATCTAGAAAATATAATCCAACCCCTTTATTATCTTTTACATATTCTATAATCTCTTCTGGTTTTTCTGTGCATTCTACTAATTGCATGTCCAAGTTTTCTATATCTATAGTATTTTCTACTACTTTTTTATAATCACTCCTCTGTATCTTATCATCTTCACATATAAATACCCTAATCACTTTATTTACCTACCTTTTCCAAAGTTATTTTCTATAGTTATCTTCTGAATAAATTCTTCATCCTGTATAATCGTATCTAAAGTTACATACTTATATTTATCTAATATATCTCTTAAGTTACTTAATCCTATTCCTCTATTTGCACCTTTAGTTGAATATCCCTTCTTATTTATTTTATATATAGGAGGAATATCCTCTCTACAGCTATTTGATACTATCATAATTAACACATTATCCGCTCTTATAAACCCAAACCTAATAATGTGCTTGTCATTATTTTCTCCTTCTTCAATAGCATTGTTTAATAATATTCCTAATACTCTAATTAAGTCTATGATGTACATATCTATTTTTTCTATAGGCTCTTTTATATCTATGAAAACTTCTATTCCCATTTCTTGAGCTCTTATAAGCTTTGAAGATAATAGCCCTTTAACTTCTACAATTCTCATATTTTTCAGACCAGCTATTTTTAGATCATTTCTTCCTATTTCTTGACTTAACGGCAATATATTATCATAAAAATGTTTTTTTAAACCTGTCATATCTTCTTCGTCTATATATCCTATCATTGATGATATTATGTTAGCATAATCATGTTTAAAAGCCCTCATATCACTATACATGCCTTCTATTTTTGTAGTATAGTTTTGTAAAACTTCAAAATTGATCTGCTTACTTTTTAATTCTACTTCTTTTGTTACTCCTCTAAATCCTATATACATTATTAAAATTATTAGCGTAAATGTTATAAAGAATAGAAATATATTAACTTTTTCAAGTTGTTCACTCCTTATATCTTGAGCTACTATCGCCATATAAACTCTTATTATTATTAAAATTATTGGTATAATCATTAATATCCAAAACTTATAGTTTAATAATATGTCTATTAATCTTAATTTTGATTTCCTTGTTATTTTTCCTAATAAATAGCTCACAAAAAATATAGTTAATAATTCCGAAATATAAAAAACAAATCCAAACTCACCTGAATTAGTCATCATATAGTGTAGAGCACAAAGAGCATAATCAATTATAAGTATTAGAATTATTGAAGCTACTGTAAACATAATACTATATATTATATCTCTACTATTTCTATATAAATATACCACTCCCCCAATAATACAGGCAATTATTTTTAAATTAGTATTTACTTTAAATAATACTGCTGATAAAAGTATGGTTATAAAAACCATAAATATAGTTTCTTTAAACTTTATATTCATATTAGATAAGTTAATTATAGTTATATAAGTATATAGTACAACTACAATTACTGAACTATATTGGTCCATCTTCTGTCTCCTTAATACATGCGTCTAATCCCCTATTAAATTCTTCATATGCCTTATAGAAACTAAACATTCTTCTCCATTTTTCATATATATTATTCTTTTTTTAACGTCTATCTCTTCTATATTATCCTTGTTTACTATATATGACTTATGACATCTATAAAATCTTGAATCTAACTTTTCTTCAACATCTTTCATTTGTGCAATAAATTCTATATATCTATTTTCTCCGTGTAAAACAATTTTTCTTATAAAGGTTGATGTTTCAAAAAAGAGAATTTTATTGAAAGGTATTTTAATTATTTTATCTCCAACCTTTACACTAAAGATTTTATCATCTATTCTTTTATCTGATAACTTATTACAGGCCTCTTCTAGACATTGCCTTATTTTAGGTTTAAGTTCTTTATAGTCTTCCTTTACTATATAATCCATTGCTTCAACCTTATATTTGAAGGTCAAGTAACTCATTTCTTCATGGGTTGTTACGAAAACAATAAAACCACGTGGATCGTATTTTCTTATTTCCGCAGCCAGTTCTATTCCATTTATATCAGACTTTAGATCCACATCTAAAAAATATATACCGATCTCATCATTGTTACGTACATGATTTATAAGCTCTTTAGGATTACCTGTCTCTAATGCTACTTCCATATTATAATCACTAAATTCTATACAATCTTCTACTATATTTAAAAATCTTTTTCTTTGAATATCACTATCTTCGCATATAAATATTTTAAGCATCACAATCCTCCTAACTTATTTTAAAGCATGCATCATAAATTATAGCATAATTTTGGTAAAACATTAACGTTTATTACAGTTTTTCCAACGTTTATTACACTTTTAACTATTTTTGATTAGTCTTTGATATAATATTTTCATGATTATTTATGAGGGGGATTTATTTATGGAAGATTATAAAAGGTATACTTTAGGTGCAGGAATATTAACTGTATCTATAATTCAACTAGTTATCTATGGATTTGCTCTATTAGGTCTAGTTCCTGTTCTTTTAATGAAAGATCAGTTTTCTAGTATTGTTGGAGAGGAAGCTATGGCTGCTTTAAGTGGTCCTACTTTAATTATTAGTATTGTATTAATTGTAATTTTAGTTTTAGGCATCATTTTAATTTTAGCCAAAAAATCACTAGGAGTTTATATATTTTTCACATGCATAATAATAAATATTTTATATTCTATTATAATGAATGGATTTAAAATTTCAACTTTAAGCTCACTGATACTCCCAGCACTTATGGCTTTCTTTATATATAAGAAAAAACATCTTTATTTTGGGGATAAAGATGGAAATGTAAACACATACAATTAATATAGCCTCTAAATTTACAACCATATATAATAAGGGCAATTACTTAACTACGCCAAGTAATTGCCCTTATATTTTTTACATATATATTGCTTTAATAGGATCTAGTTTTGAAGCATTGTAGGCTGGTATTATACCAAATATTATTCCAACAATAACTGATGTTAAAGTTGCCCCTATAAAACTACTTACCGTTAATACTGGAGTAAATGGTAAAAATGCTCCTACTATCCTGGATACTATATATCCAAAGCCTATTCCTATAAGCCCACCTGTTCCTGTTACTATTATTGCTTCAAATAGGAATTGTAACATGATACTCTTAGGTTTGGCCCCTATAGCTCGTCTTATTCCTATTTCTCGCTTTCTTTCTGTTACTGATACATACATTATATTCATTACGCCTATTCCACCTACGAATAAGGAAATTCCAGTAACTAAGGCTATAAATGTTGTTAATCCATCTATAATTTTCTCAAAAGCTTTTGTTATAGCTTGAGGATCTTGCACCTCATAAGTTCCTTGTATGTTTGGGTGGCTACTCTTTAATTCTTTCTTTATATCTTCAAGAACTGACTCTTTATCTTCATTAGGTTTAATATAAATGTCTATTGCATTTATAGCGCTTTCTGATGTCATAGACTTTTTGGCTTCTTCTGATATGTAGCTTGACCCTCCATCTAATGAGAGCATCCCAGCTTCAGCTAATGTTCCTATAACTTCATAGTTATATCCTCCTATTGTTATAGCTTTTCCCAAAGCATTTTCTGGAGAACCAAACAGCTCTTTAGTAACATTTTTATCTAGTACTATTAATTTCTTATCTTCTTCGCCATCTCTAAAGTTTCTTCCATGCTCTATATTTAACTTTTTATCTTTATATGAATTTAGCATGATAAAATTTCTTTTATCAAAATAACTTGCTTCACTAGTTATAAAATTTAACCCTGCTAGAATACCTTGAGCGGCCTCTACTTGCTGCACTCCTTGAATCCTTTGAATATTATATATATCATCTTTATTAAATGGTTCTATTAGGCTTGTATCAGCTCCAATATTTTCTGCTTGAAAATACATATTTACTTTATTTGCACTTGTATCTTCTGCTGATGATAGAACCTCAGCCTTAAGCCCATTTCCTATGGAAAGTATAGTTACTACGGAACTTATTCCTATTATTATCCCTATCATGGTTAGAAATGCCCTTAGTTTATGCGATCTTAAACTATAGAGCGCTGTTTTGATTAAGCTTATTATCGACATATCCTATCCCCTTTGTTATAACCCCATCTTTTATATTTATTACTTTATTTGCATACTTAACTAGATCCTCATCATGAGTAACCATTATTATGGTTTTATTCTCTTCATTAAGCTTTTTAAGTATGTTCATTATCTCTGTGCTTGTATTACTATCTAAGGCTCCTGTAGGTTCATCTGCAAATATTACATAGGGGTTATTTATTAGAGCTCTAGCAATTGCTATACGCTGCTGCTGACCTCCTGATAATTCTGTAGGTATCTGATTTTTTTTATTTAATAATCCAACCATGTCTAGATATTTTTCTATACTTTTATCTCTTTCCTTATGGGGTATGTTTCCCTTATAAAGCAGTGGTAATTCAACATTTTGCCCTATAGTTAACGATTCTATAAGGTGGAACTGTTGAAATATAAAACCCAAATATTCATTTCTAAATTCTGATTTTTCATTCTCATTTAAGTTAGTTACATCTTTCCCATTAAATATATAATTACCACTATCAAAGCTATCTAGAAAACCAAGAAGATTTAGAAGGGTTGTCTTACCACTACCTGACTTACCCATAATCATTAAGAAATCTCCCTGTTCTATATCTAAATTTATAGATTTTAGTGCATGTAATCTATCGCCTTTTAACTTATAGTATTTATCTATATTCTTAAGCTCTATAACCTTACTCAACAGATATCCCTTCTTTCATTTCATCATTAGGATTTTCTGCTATTTCATCACCTTCTGATAGTCCACTTGTAACTCTTGCTTTTTCTCCATCTTCACTGTAGGTTATAACTTGTTTAACTAATTTTTTATCTACAACCTTGAAAACATAAGACTCTTCACCCTCTTTTAAGATTGAAGTTTTAGGTATTTCTACCCCTTTATCATCTAACCTTATGGTAGCTTGTACATGGAATCCATTAGTTAAATTTTCTTGTGAATCCAGTGTTATTATTACTTCATAGTTAGAAATATTTGCACCAGCAGTTGCTGCAGTTGCATTAGCAATGGCTATATTATTAGTTACTGGTCTGTTTCCTACTGTAGTAACTTTTCCTGTTATTTTTTTGTTTGTAGGAAGGATTATTATCTCTGCCAGTTGATTTTCTTTTAATTTAGGTTGATCCTTTTCATTAACGGTTCCTTTAATATAAAATTTAACAGATTCTATAGTTATATACGGACTCGTCATATTGTTAGACTCGCCATGTAGTATAACTCTTCCGTCTATAGGTGCATTTATACCTGCATATTCTTTATTTTTAAGTGAAGCTAATTGCTCCTCATACACACTTATTTGACTATCTATACTAGCTGTAGATACAAGGCTACTATTAATATTTGATGTATTAGTAGCTTTATCTTCTGTTGGATTTTGACTTGCTAATAAAGCTTGATTTTTAATAGCCTCTTCTTGAGCCTTTTTTTGTGCCAAAAGCTCTTCCCTTTGGGATTTACTTGCCTTTAATTGAGAATTAATTTGATTAATTTGTTCAGTTACCTGCTCATTTTTATAAGTAAACAGGTTATCTCCTTTTTTAATTACTTGTCCATCTTTAACTGAAACCTTATCTACTTTTCCTTTTGTTGCATCTAGATATATATCTTCAGTACCCTCTGGACCAATGATACCATTAACAAATACCTTTTCTCCTGATGATATTGTATAGGTGCTTATTTTTGCCTTCTCATTTGTGTGCATATTTTTCTTTAATAAATAAAAACCTATACTGGTTGCTAAAATTATAACTGCTATAGCTATTAATATTATGTGGTTTTTTTTCAGTTTCTTCATTAATATCCCCCTTATCTTATTATATGTATATTATTTTAATGTAACATATTTGTAAAATTTTGTGTTGATTATGCAGTAAACGTGCTTATTTCTGTAATAAACGTCACTTTTAAAAAAAATCTCTGAAAAATAATTCAGAGATTTTATCTTAAGTATTAGTTATTTGTAGCTCTTGTATAAAGTAATTATCTATCATTTTTGTCTCTAAAAATACATTATCATAATCATCTATTATCTTTTTTAAATTGTTTAATCCAAGTCCTCTTCCTGATCCCTTTGTAGAATAATTAGGTTTAAATATCTTATTTAGAGAAATATTTTTTTCCTTGTAGCTATTAGAGATTACAATAATTATTGCTTTTTCTGTTTTAATAAATGCGAGCTTTAACTTAAATTCTAAACTTTCTTTAGATGCTTCAATTGCATTATCTAATAAAATTCCTAATATCCTACTTAAATCTATAATATTCATTTTTATATCATCTATATTTTCAACTACCTCTACATGAACATCTAATCCTAATTCCTGCGCTCTTATAAGCTTAGAAGAAACTATTCCTTTTATCTCTGGTATATGGATATTTTTTATTGCTCCAATTTTAAAATCCTTTTTTTGCATACTTTTACTTACAGGAATTATATTTTCATAAAAATGTCTTTCTAATCCGTCCATATCTCTATTATCTATATATCCAATCATTGATGATATTATGTTTATATAATCATGTCTAAATACTCTCATATCAGAATAAAGCTTTTCCAAACTCTCAGTATATTGTTTTAGATTCTCAAATTCCTTTTGTTTATTTCTAAATTCTAACTCCTTAGTTAAGCTTCTAATTAAAACAAAAAGAATTACTCCCAGCAAAATAAAGTATGTTAAAAATAAAATTCCGTTAGCTCTTAATACATCTTCATTAAAACCAGCCTTGCTACCTAAATAAATGTTTGTATAAAAAATAATTAATGTTAGTAGTAAGCTTAAAACTATAAGTACTCCATACTTTCCTTTTAGGTTTATATTAGTTAACTTGATTTTTTTATTTAATAAGTATCCTATCCCCTTACTTATCATTATGCATATAAAAAACTCCAGTAAGGCAACTCCTATATTAAAATTTCCTCTAGTTACATTTATACCAAATAAGGATATATAGGTATTACTCACTATATAATCTGCAACCACACCTATAAGCACTGCCCCTATTGGAATTATTATGCTTATCATAAGGTTCTTATCATATTTATATAAAATAGCTCCTGTTATTATTATCATTGGAATTATGGCTAAAAACTCTTCTATTTGAGCTACAGGTACTGCAATAAGCTCAGCAGCTAATATCATTATGAAAAGATCTTTAAGGCTTAGTTTGTAGCTAACTAGATTTATTATTGACACATATATCAATAATACAGTCACTAAGATTTGTATGTATATGGGCATATATCCTATATTCTCCTCTATTTATTACTTTATTACATTATAACCCATTAATATTTCTATCACAACTTATTGTTAACCATTAAATAGGTTATTTAATATCTTTTTAAGTGATTTATTAATCTTTTTCTTGTATTATCTCTTTTTCTCTTAGTTTTTGTAAGTAATTCGTGGAATAGCTTATATGGTAATAATACAGATAAAAAAAACCATAGGATAACGTTCAGTAAAACTGATACATTTCCTATGGCCCCTTTTCTACACATTTATTTTATAAGTGTGTATCTTAATTCTATTGTACACTAAAATAGTGTGAATATTCACTATTTTTTTGTTAAAATTCTATTTAATTTGTGTTTAATAATTATTTTCTCAATTTTTCTGTATATAATTTACTTATTTGGATTTAATGTTCGAGTTTCGTTGTTATAATTTAATAGTTTAACAATCTTAATATAAAAAAGCCGACTTAAACTTTGAGTTTAAATCGGCTTTTTGGTTCTTGGTATCCCCAGTAGGAATCGAACCTACATTTGTCCCTTAGGAGGGGACTGTTCTATCCATTGAACTATGAGGACATAAATTACTATTAAATTCTAATACATTGTTTTCCTTATGTCAACTTTCACCCTATTTATATTTGTTATCAGAAATTAAAAATGTCTATGTTTATTATAAAATGTGGCAAATCTCACCAAATTCCATAATCTATATATAGGAGATATTTTATTTCTAATTATATATTAGGAGGTACTTTTAAATATGGTATATAGATTAAATAATGGTTGTTGCAATAATGCTTGCTGCACACTTGTTTTTAGAGGTGCCACTAGTGCTACTGGCGCTACTGGTGCTACTGGACCTACTGGTCCTACTGGTCCTGGTATTGGGGTTACTGGTGCTACCGGTGCTACTGGTGCTACCGGAGTTACTGGTCCTACTGGCCCTACTGGTGATCCTGGTATTACTGGCGTAACTGGCGCTACTGGTGCTACCGGAGCTACTGGTGCTACTGGAGTTACTGGTCCTACTGGCCCTACTGGTGATCCTGGTATTACTGGCGTAACTGGCGCTACTGGCGCTACTGGTGCTGCTGGTCTTGCTGGTGTTACTGGTGCTACCGGAGCTACTGGTGCTACCGGCGATACTGGTGCTATTGGTGCTACTGGTGTTACTGGCGTTACTGGAGCTACTGGTGTTACTGGTGTTACTGGTGTTACTGGTGCTACTGGTGCTACTGGTGCTACTGGTGTTACTGGTGCTACTGCTGCAGGTGCTATAATCCCATTTGCTTCTGGTACACCTGCTGCACTTACTACTATAGCAGGTGGTTTGGTTGGTACTACTAGTATTATTGGATTTGGTTCAAATGAAACAGGTATAAGCATACTTGGTGGTACTATAGATCTAACTGGTATTAATAATTTTGCATTCTCAGCTCCTCGTGATGGAACAATTACCTCAATAGCAGCATACTTCAGTACAGCAGCTGCCCTAACACTTGTAGGAACTACTATAACAATTACAGCTCAATTATTTAGTTCGCCTACACCTGATGATACCTTTACTGCTGTTCCAGGTGCAAGTGTAACTTTAGCACCAGCATTAACTGGTATAGTAGCTATAGGAGCTGTAAGTAATGGAATTACAACTGGTTTAGCTATTCCTGTAACCGCTCAGACTCGTCTTCTATTAGTATTCTCAGCAACTGCTGCTGGAGTAACACTAATAAATACAGTACTTGGATATGCAAGTGCAGGTTTAACTATCAACTAGTTATTCTATAGTTTATAATAACTATAAGAATCTAAAATAATTTAACCATGCATCCTTTTAGAAACCTATTTCTAAAAGGATGTTTTTTTATTCTATATTAGATTCCTTCTTTCTCAGCTTCATTAAATTCATTTACTGCAAACTATACTTATCTAAAAAATAAAAAAACAGATAATATATACGTATTTTATACATGTATATTATCTATTAATTAAAAATATTCCTATTTTTAGTTTATTCTTTGAGCTTTAACAAGATATTGATATGCATCTAATTGCCATTTTAAGCTATCATCAATTAATGGAGATATTTTGTTAATAAATTCATCGTCTTGAGGAGTTCTTCCTATAAATACCTTTAGATAAAATCTATCAACATAGCCCGTATTAATAAACATCTTTTTAATTTCATTAAAAGTAAAAAATCTTAAATGTGTTCTATCTAATAATCCAGCATCCTCATAAGTCCAGTTTCCATTTAAAAGTCCTCTTATAACACTATAATGCATAACATTTGGTATACTAGCTACTACAAAGCCATCCTTTTTTAGAAACTTCTTTAAATCTAATAATACTTTAGAAGGATCATGTAAATGTTCTAGTACATCTCCAAATATAATATAATCAAAAAATTCCTCTTCACATTCTATTTTATCAGTTTCTATATTATATCCTAGCAGTTTAACATTTTTCCCAGCAATTTTTGCTGCATTTAAATTATACTCTACCCCATATATATTAGCATTTTTATAAAGGTCTTTTATTCTTATTAATGTAGCTCCACAAGCACATCCAACCTCTAATACATTTATCGCCTTATCTTTTGGTGAATCTATAAGTCCTATAATGTCATTTCTAACTCCACATGAATATCCTACATCAAAACCCCACTTAGCTTTAAATTTAATTCCATTAGTAGCCATTAAATGATTAAAAGCTACTAAATCTGCACTAAAGCTTAGGCTTCCATAGTGATGAATAAAGGTATCTTTACATAAAATTAGTTTGTATCCTGCCTCAGTAATTCTAAAGCAATAGTCATCATCTTCATAATTTCCTGGTGAAAATCTTTCATCTAGGAGTCCTATCTTATCTACAACTTCTTTTTTTACAAGTAAACAAAATCCTATTAATATAAGTCTATGCTCCCAATTATCGCTATTTGATTTATTATACTCTTCAGCAAATACTTTCATTTCTTCTAGATTGTTATAAGTCACAGCTATATTTTGAAAGTTAGAACAGTTATTGGTAACTGGCCCAACTGCCCCTACACTTTCATCACTATATAATGCAGTAGTTAAATTTTTAAGCCAATTTTTTGTAACTACAGTATCATTATTAAGAAGTAATATATTATCTCCTGTGGCTATCTCTATCCCTTGATTACATCCTTTAGGAAATCCCTTATTATCTTCATTTAATATTGCTATTATGTCCTCTTGCTCTCCTAACCACTTAGGTGTTTCGTCAGTTGAATTATTGTCTATAACTATTAATTCATATGAATCTTTTTCTGTAAATTCTCTAATACTTTCTATACATTGTTTTGTGTATTCAAGTTTATTATAAGTTAATATGATTATACTAGTTTTCATCTTTTCCTCCAAAAATTTTACTTACTATATAAATTATTATTATATCTCCTTACCTGTTCATGAAATTTATATTTTATATATATAAATTGTATTTTCTTAGCCTTTCATATTATTTTGGAGGGATTTACAGTGTACATTTATAGAGTAAATTCATAATATACTTTGAAAGTATTTTTATAAATTACAAAAGAGGTGCACTTATGAATGAAAAAATATCTATAAGTTTATGTATGATAGTAAAAGATGAGGCTGATGTTATTGCAAGATGTCTAAACTCCGTTCGAGATGCTTTAGATGAAATTATAATCGTTGATACTGGTTCTACAGATAATACTAAAAGTATTGTAGAAGAGCTTGGTGCTAAGGTTTATGATTTTGAATGGATTGATGATTTTGCAAAAGCTAGAAACTTTTCTTTTAGTAAGGCCACTAAAGATTATATTATGTGGTTAGATGCGGACGACATTTTATTGGAGGAAGACGTAAATAAACTTATAAATTTAAAAAGTAATTTTGACACAACTATAGATTCAGTAACTATGAATTATATTTTAGGTCAAGATGAATATGGGAATCCTACAAGCCAACTTAGAAGAAATAGACTTGTAAAAAGGAGCAATAACTTCGAGTGGATAGGGCCAGTTCACGAGTATCTATCTGTGTATGGTAATATCCATAGTGGTGATATTAACGTATATCACAAGAAACTTAAATCTAGTGGCAATAGAAACTTAAGAATTTTTGAGGCAAGAGCTGAAAGAGGAGAAGAGTTTTCTCCAAGAGATACATTTTATTTTGCTAATGAGCTTTATTATAACAATAGAACTGATGAGGCTATAACTTATTATGAGAAATTTATAAACTCAAAACAAGGATGGGTTGAAGATAATAAAACAGCTTGCTCAAACATAGCTGAATGTTATGCTAAAAAGAAAGACATGGATAGTTTTATGTATTATTGCTTAAAAACATTCCAGTATGATATACCTAGAGCTGATTTTTGTTGTAAAGTAGCTTATTATTTCTTTAGTAGCAATCAATTAGATCAAGCTATATTTTGGTATGACTTAGCTACAAAACTACCTGAAAATAAAGGTTCTCTTGCTTTAGTTCAAGCTAGCTATTCTACCTGGATTCCTCATATTCAATTATGTGTTTGTTATTCTAGACAAGGTAAATTTGTAGAAGCAAACCTTCATAATGAACTTGCTGCAAAATACATTCCTAATAACCCAAGTGTAATTCATAATAGAGAATACCTTGCTACACAATTAAAATAAATAAAAAGAAGCCTTCTAAAATCATACTAGAAGGCTTCTTTTTATTATAGCTCATTAGAATCTATTAAATAATAATCATCTAAAATAAGTTCTTTTAAAAACATTTCTAATGGTAATCCTTCACGTATATCTTCTACATGATGTTTACCTTCTTCTATAAGCTTATATATAAAGCTACAGGCTCTACTCACACTTTTATCAAAACTTTCCCCTTTTAGTATGTACGAAAGCATTATAGATGCAAAGGTGTCACCAGTTCCTGGAAATGATATGTTTATATGCTGAGTCTCAACCTTATAGAATTTATTTAAATCTTTGTCATAAGCCAAAGTAAATACATTTTCATTACCAAAAACTTTTACAGAGGTTAATACAACTTTTTTAGGACCCAATTCTGCTAGGTTAATCAAAATTTCCTTCCAGTATAATAAATCTTCTTTGTCCTTATATTCTTTACCCAATATCATTAAAGCTTCTGTTACATTAGGCGTTATAATATCTGCATGTGATACTAGATCTTTCATTTCTAAGACCATTTCATTTGTTATTGATGAATATAGTTCTCCATCATCTCCCATTACGGGGTCAATTAAAACTATATTATCTTTAGTTTTAAAGTATTCTATAAACTCTTTTATTATTTTTGCTTGTTTGGGAGAACCTAAATATCCAGAATATATACAATCAAAACTCAAATTTAACTTCTTCCAATGATTTATATGCTCCTCCATATATTCAGTTAAATCTCTTACAGCAATATCCTTATACCCGCCTGTATGAGTAGACAACACAGCAGTTGGTACAGCACACACTTGAATCGCCATAGAAGATAATATAGGTACAATTGTATTTAAAGAAGCTTTTCCAAATCCACACAAATCATGAACAGCTGCAACTCTTTTCATATCCTACTCCTCCAAAGAAAATAGTGGATAATAACACATATATCCACTATTAAAATATATATTAAATTATATCACAGTTAAGAGATTTTAGAAGGCACTACTTCCCCCTCCGCCACCAAAGCCTCCTCCTCCACTTCCACCGGAGAAGTTACTTGTGGAACTGCTACTATCTGAGCTAGAGAAATTGTGGTTAAAATTATCATGATAACTACTTGCATAGAAATACATAAATCCATAGTTATACATAGGATTATATGAATCATAATAATTTGAATCTTCTTTTATAAAATCTTGTACATCCTCAAATATATCTAAAGCTATTGCATAAGGTAATATTCTACTCCATATGTTTAAGTCCTTTAAATCATCAACATCATTTAAGTTAGTAAAGTATCTCTCAAAAGCTCTCCACTTAAGCCTTTCATCCTCATACTCATTTGTTAATATCTGCTTTCCTAAAATATTTGTGTAGAAATTAAGATTTTCAGCATCTATATCAACTACATTTTCCCAGCTTGAGTATTCCTCTCTAAAGCTTTCACTTTTAGATACCTTTTGCAATTTTGAAAGTTTAACCTTCCCATTTTTCATATATCCTTTTAACCAGCCTATTAAATACTTTTCACTATCTAAAAGATAAGCTGAACTATGATTTTCATCTATTGATATAGAGACATTTTCATAATCATCTTCACTGTAATTCCCCTCAAATTTTATTATTCCTTTGTTTGAGAGGTATAATATCGTAGCTAGGAAATCATTTATATCTATTCTTCCATTTACTAATTTAGATACTAATGCAGGAGTTAAATCTGATGGTATATCTTCATATAAGTTTCCGTTAAAAAACACATAATCTTCCCTATATTTATCTATTGCTTTTTTTCTACGCTTATTACTTAAATATAAAGGAATAGTTATTAAAAGTACTGCTATTGATATTCCTGAAGCTATAACAACTGTAGTAATTGTTTTTTGTTTTTTAGCCTCTTTAGAGTATTCATCATAGGTTTTATCTACTACTTTAGAAGTATTAATCCAAGTTGATGGAAATAATACCGAAGCTCCTATAACGTCATTATTCTCCATATCATTTAAAGTAAGTCTTATATATTTATTGTCAATATTTCTTAATTCTCCTCTTTTGGGACCCTCTCCACTATAAGTAACCTGTTTTGTGATCTCATTAGGAAGAGTCAAAAATACAGTAATATTATCTATTTTTACATCATCTTCATTCTCAAAAAACACCCATTTAAGCTCTGATAAATCACTATAACTGGTTACTACATTTTTTAATGTGTACCTTATCTTAAACACTTTTTCTTCATCTTGACTTTGGCTAAATATCTTTACTTCAGTTTCACTACTTGATTTATTTAACTGAAAAGTATTGTTGTTTTCACTATTACTTTCATTTATAAATTCATCCTTGTTGTTATTTACTATGGATACCTTAACATCCTCAACCCCATCAGAACCTTTAGTTTTTACGTTTCTTTTTATTCCATTAAACTTTCCTGTAAAGTTGTATTTGTAGGTTTCTTCAATATTCATATTGCCTTTATCATCGACTTTAGCTTCTATGTTTATATTTGAAATATAATATTCTTTGGATGCTGCCCAAGTATTACTTGGACTTAGAAAAACAAAAAATCCTATAATTCCTAATATAAAAATAGCCATACTTCTACTAATAACTCTCATAAGAACCTCCTTAATTTATTAAGATGATGATGCTGCCGCTGAAGCGGCTGCTGCAGACGCTGCTGCCATCATAGCCTGTTGTTGTGCCACTACAATTAGCTGCATTGTTAGCCCTGATGATATATCCATAAGTTTATTTTTTTCATCTGTATATATACTTGAAACTAAAATAGAGCTAAACATTGTTTTTATATGTGCCTGCACCCCATATTTATAACCCTTGGCATTTTTTATATCATCATATACTTCTAGTATTTCATTACAAATCTCTGAGTAATCATCAACGATTAAAGCAACTAATGCTATGGAAGCTAGATTATAACTATTAACTTTAACCCTTAATTGCTTTAACTTAACTACTATCTGATTAAACAGTTCTACCCTAAACTCATAGTCATCTCTCAGTGATAGAATATGAGATACTGTCTGAAGTCCATTGCTCCTACTATATCCAATACTGTGCAATTTATAATATATATATTCTATTTTATCGCAAGTTCCTTTTACATCTAAATCTGTACATCCTAATAATGCCGCATATACATAGTCATCCTTAGATGTCAAAAATACATGATTATCTTTCATATCTTCATAAAATAATCTAGCTCTTTGAATATGTTTGTCTATGTTTTCTTTATTAGAATTCTTCAAAAATGTGTATGCTATCATTGGACTATATTCATAAGAGGCTATACCATTTTCTTTAAGTTTAATTGTCATTTCTTCTATCTCTTTAAAAGTAGTTTTATAATCTTCCTCAAAAGATAAAAATAAAGACATTAAAGATAAACTATTCCCTCTAAATTTCGAGAAAAAGCCAGTATTATTTTTAATATAAGTTTTTATTTCTTTAATTTTTTCTGTATCTGCTCTCTTACCTTTGCTAGCATAACTTAATGCTATAAAATGATTAAATATAGCCATGTCCCATTTAAATTCTTTCTTAGCATCACTATAATTATCTTTTAGTAATTCTAATTTTTCTTGTAACTCTGCTCTCACAAATTATCACTCCATTTTATGAGTTATTTATTAACTCTTTATAGGTTTTATACTATCATTAGTTTTATCTCTTGTCAATATTTTACCATAAATAAAAAGAACACTCCATTTAATGGGAGTTCAACTTAGGGATTTACGAAAACAAGTAAATTTTTGACCGACTCTCTTCAAGCGGAGGCTAAACAAATAAAGACCACTTCAAAGTATAACTTTGGGGGAGGTCTTTATTTTGTCTTTTATTTCATCGACACACCACAACTAATTCATTAATATCTTTATCACTTGTGAGATTCACTGATCATACAGAGATTACATTCAGGTTTAACCGTTGCAAATCCTGAATTACTCTCTGATTATCTTCGTAAAAAATTAAGTGTTCAATACCGCATACAAGTAGTTCAGAGATTTTCACTATATCCTCTGTCACTTCAAGCTTACTGCTGAATAGGACTCTCTTAAATGCATTGCTAATTTTGTAGTAATCCAAAATTGCTAATACTCTAGTCTCATCAGCACTTGTCCATAGAATACACAATTCAACATTTTGATCTTCTAAAAGTTGAATTAATGATTTGTTTGGAATAGTCTCCTTCAAGTTATTTATAAAGTACTTCTGCTTTAATTCTATGATTTTATTTTTTTGTATGCTATTCAAATCTGGATATCTACTAAAAACAACATCTCGAGTAATCCTTTTGCAATCAACAATAGATGCTAATCCAAGCAAATTTAATGCATAATTGTAAGAATCATTATTTAATAAATCTGTGTATATCAGCGTATTGTCCAGATCAAATACATGTCTCTTCATTGTTATCATAATAGTGTCAACTGCTCACCAATATTAGGTTCCGCATCTAAAGATAAATTAGGATTCGCTAACGATTTAATAAGATCAATCGAACTCGGCATCAAAATTTTCACTTGATCTGCGCCTTTACTATTTACTAAATCCTTATTTAAACCGAATCGCTTATTGTCTTCATCCATCTTGCTATTATACATAGCATATCGTTCTATTTCATACTTCCTTGCGGCTTCCATTGCATGACGAGAACCACTGTCTCCTTCTTCTTTTCTATAACTAGCTATCAGAATAATTGCTTTTGAAAACATTGCTTGCAATCTATCTCTTTCAATAAATCGATTTATTGCTTCATATTTTGAAGTAGCATCTTTATAATATTCAGAAACTAACAGACCGCCTTTTCTGACGATTTCTTCTGCAAAATCTCGATTTTCAGTAGGATATACTTTACCCAATTGAGATGGTAAAATGGCGATTGTCTTGCCGTTTGTTTCCAAGCTAGTTTTGTGAGCAATTGTATCACAACCTATTGCCAATCCACTTACTATTACAAGATCGTTTTTAACAAGTCTTCTAACTATATCAGTCTCTCTTTTTATAATTTCTTCGTCTGGATCTGTCAGTCCTATAACTGCGATATTCTTATTCAAATCATTAAGTAATGATAAGTCACCCCTATAAAATAATAAATATGGTTTGTCTCCATTATTTTTAACTTTTCGGTTAATAAATGGGAACTCATCATCATAAGCACAAATGATTCCTTCTTCTCTATCTGTTGAATCGAGTTCGCTTGATATTTTTTCTGATGTCTTAATAACTCTATCATCATTCAATACTACTTTATTAAACTTTTCCCTGTCCGCAAAGTTTCCCCAAAATTGCGCATTTGTTTTTACTATGCCACACTCTTTTGCAGCAAGTACCCTTAATCCAATATCTGAATACTTCATTAGATCCTCCTCGTATACCCGATTGAATAAAATATCACTTTATTCGCACCATTATCAAGTAATGCTTGGATACAGTCTTCATCTATATTAACATTTCTTGTATATATATCGTCGATAAGAATAATGTTTTGATTCATTATTCTAGTTTTGTCTATTTCACAAGTAGCAACAGTGATCCCTGGATATGGTTTATCGCCATCATTAGCAATACCAGATGCATTGCCCAGATGTGTTGTACGAGTATTTACTACTCTTTTAATACAATCCGTTCCATCAATCGTGCCACGAATATTATTAACAGCAATTTTTATTGCTGCTTTAAACATTAGCTGGGAATTTGAAAATGATTTTAATGATTTCGCTCTAGGTACGCAAACAAGCATACAATTTGACATGCTTTGTTCTTTTATTATTTGCGGTAGATCATCTTTCAAAATTTCTATAACCTTGTCTCTTGCTTCTATTAAGTTTTTATGTGTTTCTGACTCGAAAGTATTTTTCAACGTATTCAAAAAATCAGGATTTCCCGGTTGTCTAAATCCCGTATAGTTCTGATGATAATATCCAATAGTATTTCTTTTCAAAAAATTATTTCTTTCAATGATGAATTCGTTACTCATTATATCCCCCATAGTGATAATACACAGCTCATTTAATGCTCTTGTATACGCTACATATTTTTCGTTTTGCGTCATCTGATGTGGTATAGCATAAACTCTTTCAAACTCTAACCCCTTAGCTAGGCTTATAGGTATGACATTTAAAAACCCTCTTTTTACTACACATTCATCATCTTTAATCACATTGACTTTTTCAACAGCACCAAAACGATATTTTGACTCTATGTTCTCATATAATGGAATGTTTTTTATGATAAGAGCGATTCTGTCAGTATCGTCAAGCTGAATTACTGAACTAATCTCACTTATATCACATTGCTTTACAGAACCATCAATTCCAATTGGCATCATGTCAATGCCGAACTCCGAGTTAATAAACTCTGTTATCTGATGAGCGTTTCTGTAATTTTCATTTATGCTGTACATCTTCCAATGGTTTTCTACTACTTGTTCTACTTCATTTTCATTCAAGCCTTTAGGATTGATACTTTGTTTAATGTCACCAAACAGATTGAATAAAGCATTAGGGAATATCTGCTTATATAGTGATATTTCAGTAACCGCATAGTCCTGAAACTCATCAACAAATATTAGTGTACGTTTATCATGTAGACTATTAAAAATTGCATTGCACCCTACTAAATGCAGAAATGCTTCGAATTCATAAGTGAATTTGCAATCTATTCTGTTATTTTTCTTTATATCAACAATCAATTGCCTGATAATTTCAGATAAATAATCATAGCTTTGCCCATTAACAAACCGTTCAAACCGGTTTATTTTTTCTGCAACTGCTTTGTAGCTATTAAATAGTTGTAGAGTAGTGCTATAACGAACTCCTAGATGTGGAAATCTGCTTAAGATATCTTTGTTTTGGCTGTTACTTCTCCCTAAAACATTGAAATATCCAAACACATCACTAAATATGTCATCCGATACCGAAACTTCATTCCTATTATTTTTCTTTGTATAGACAGTTTTATCAGATAAATCCCAGTCATTAATAAGATTTTCAAGTACTTCTTTTTTGCCTTCCAATGTTTTGTCATTTGAATTAGATGAATTTAGAGACTCAGTAAACTTTTTTAATTTTTCGATAGCATTTTCCAAAGGCAATTTCGAAACTACTTTTTTTACATTCTCATAGATATCATTTAGTGATGCATTCTTTGCATATGCGTCTGAAATGTTACTAAACATTAAGCCGTCTTCACAGAAATATCTATACTCATCCAATATTCTCGCATCTTCGAGTTCTATAAACTTCTCACGCTTTTCACTGTCAGATAATACAATTGCAATGACATCTCCTTTAAATGCTTTGATGAAACTATCACTATAAACAAGCTTAATAAAATCAGCATCTATAAAAGAATTCGATGTGATTTTTCGGAGATCTAAACTATTAAATACATTATTTTGATTATAGTACTGTCTTATCAGACTAGCGTTGAATAGCTCAATTGCAAGCCTATTCGCTAAATTAATCTTCAATGTTTGCGACAATTCATCATTTTCTAAATTCAGCAACCGTGTCGGAGAAATTATATAAATACTCTTGATATCCAAATCTTGATTATTGAAAACCATATATGAAAGGCGATGTAGCATTATCATTGTCTTTCCAGAACCAGCACACCCTAAAACAAGCATACTTTTCAAAGCATCATAGGTAATTATTTCATACTGATTTCTTTGGATAGTCTGAATAATATCGTGTGTTTTCTTATCACCTCTGTTTGCACTTATGACTTTTATCAGAAATTTGTCAGAAATCACGTTGTCTTCTATATTGCTAGCTCCGTAGTCACCTTTTCTAGAATATTTATCGATAAAGCCACGATAAATTCCAGAAATAATCTCAAAATCACGTACTAGCGAAAGGTTATGCTCTTCATTCCCAATGTAGATATTATACTGGTAGTATAGATTACAGACTTTATCTCTCCAATCAACAACCAGGTTATTTATTGCATTTTTGCCAATATAGAATTTCAAATTTTTACCGTGATCAACTCGAGCAAAATATGGATTATTTCTAATCTCTCTCCATAAATCCAACTCTTTAATTGCAATTTGATGCTTTTGATGAATTGAAGAATCATAGCTATCAGAAAAATCATTATACCCATATTTTATGAGACTCTCTTCTTGACTTGCACTTTTCAGGTTTTTATCCGCGACTTCGCATACTCTAACAAAATGCTGTTGTTCTTCTATATCTTCTTGCTCGTTTTTTGGGTCTTTTAAGAACTCTTCTCTCTTTAAGAGTTTGTCCGTCTTTTGCATAAACAAATGCTTTCCAATAGCATCAGGATATGAGAAAACAGTAGTCTTTGCTTCGCCATTAAACCTTGCATGTATGTAATTATTAGTTGAATCAAACTCAACAAATACACCTTCTCCATAAATATCATGATAGAGAGGTGTCACATTTTTCTTAAACCCTCCCGATAATTCAATCTCTTTTATTTTTTTAAGCCGTAACTGTTCTTGTGCCCGGCGCTCTTCTTCTTGTTTTATTTCTAATTCATTTTTTTCCTGTATTCTACGTTCTGCATCTTTCTTTCTCTGGAGTGCTAGCTGCTCTTGTAGCTTTCTTTCCTCTTCTTTTCTCCTTTGAAATTCCAATTGCTCTTGTCTCTTGCGCTCCTCCGCTCGCTTCCTCTCAAACTCTAATTGTTCTAGACGCAAACGCTCAATTTCTTGCTCCTGTTTAAGCTTTAACTGTTCTTGACGCTTTTCCTCCTCCACTTGTGCCTGATGTTGCATGTCATTTCTTTCAAGAGGGTTCGAAACAAACAAGGTTTTGCCAACAACAGCCTTATCACGTTCATGTTTCTTATATTTATATTCAACAATTATTGTTTTTTCCTTAATCGCACAGACTGTGACCAGTTCACCGTTTTGAGCAAATAACTTCTGCCCAATTTTGAGTCCAGTCTCACTGTCATATGTTTTATCAACTTCCGTTTTTATATTTTCAACATTCCTTTTTCTCTTAAAAAAATCGAAAAAACCCACATCTACACCCCTTTTTCTCAATTATAATGAATCCATTTTGCATTTATATAAAATCTTAGATTGAATTATCTGTAAACATATCTCTGTTGACCTGATGACGTCTTTTCAATCGGAACAACCCTTATATCAGCTGTTTTTATATAATTGAGAAATAAGGTACCAAGGAGCAATCGATCACTGCGAGAAATCCTATTCCACTCGTATCCCTTAAATAGGTCTCGCAAAAGGAAAACTTCTCCATGTAATAGATTTGACAACTCATCTTTTGCTTTATCTAATAATTCATTCACAGTTGGCATTTTTTCTTACCTCCCACATCAATAACAATATCAACAACATTGTTATTCTAATTATACTCTCATAGGAAGTTTTTTACAAGAGAAACCAACCAAAATTCATTTTTATCTACGGGATAAAATCAGCTTTTCCTCTTAATATAACTTGAGAGAGAGGATGATATTGCTTAATAAAAATAAATACTGGCATAACCGTAATAATAAATAGACCTAATTACTATACCCACACCGGGCAATGCAGTTAGGTCTGTTTTTTATTCTTTATTTTCAGCTTCAGCGGCCTTCTTGCGAGCATAGCTGGCTCGTCTGTTTCTACGATTACGCTCAGCTTGGCAATCCCAACTGTCACAATATAGTTGACGACTCGAATGTCGCACAAAATATTTGCCACAGGCAAGGCAGGAGAGAATGGTGCCTTGCGATTCAAAATAGTTTAAGTCTTCATCTTGGATCTATGTCAATATCTTAGACACAAAAAGTTGAACTTTTTATGCAATTTTTCTAGCTAAATCTTCACATTTTTGTGGAGATATGTAACCAATGCTTCCATGTATTCTTTTTCTGTTATACCAGGCTTCTATATATTCAAATATTGCTAGTCTTGCTGTATCATAATCAAAGTAATTAACAAGGTGAACTTCTTCCTTTTTTAGAGAAGCATGAAAAGACTCTATACAAGCATTGTCATAAGGACATCCTTTACCGCTAAAGGAATGCTTAATTATTTTAGTGCTATCTATGTATTCCTTGAAAGCGTAGCTTGTATACTGGCAACCTAAGTCACTGTGTAAAACAAGCTGCTTAGTTGGCTTCTGGAGCTTAATAGCGTTTTTTACGGCCTGTAAGGCAAGTGTTGTATCTATAGACCTAGACATGTAACCAATTATTTTTCTGCTGTATAGGTCCATAACTGAGGCTAAATAGCACCAGCCATCTTTCACTGTGTGAATATAAGTTATGTCTGTTACCCATTTTTCATTAATTGTCGTAGTCTTAAAATCTCTTTTTAAAACGTTTTCCTGTGCTTTTATTTTCGTTTTGGATGAAGTAGGTCTATATTTTTTTACTATTACAGATTTTATCCCCAGTTTCTTCATTAATCGTTGCGTTTTCTTTAGGCTAATAGTTATCCCTGAAGACTTTAAAGCTTCGTTTATCTTAACTGCTCCATAACGATTTTTGCTCTCTTTGTGGATATCTGTAATTTTTTCTTCTATCTTTGTATTTTCCATCTCTCTATTGCTAGGCTTTTTATGTAAGTATTTATAATAAGAGCTCCTAGACACCTTTAAAACCTTGCACATAAGCTTAATATCATGATATTTTTGGTTGTTAGTTATGAATTCAAATACAGTAGTTACTTCCTTGCGAATATGCCCATGGCTTTTTTTAATATTTCATTTTCCTCTTCAAGCCTTGCCATTTTCTTTAATACAGCTTGATAATCTGCAGCTGTTATTGTTGTATCTTTATCCACAGCTACAGGCTGGTTTTTCTTTATCCATCCAGTTATCGTTGATTTTGATAGGGCATACTCACTACTTAACTCTGCTAAGCTCTTCCCAGCATTATAAAGCTCTACTATTGTGTTCTTGAATTCTTCTGTGTATTGTTTTTGACCTCTTGCCATTTTAAACACTTCCTTCTCTTTCTCTATTCTAAAGTGTTCGGCTTTCCGTGTCTACAATATTATACTAACACCAATCCAAGCAAAAAGCTGTAGAGATCAGACCACCCCTATCGGTCTAAAAAACTATAATTGGAGTAACGATCGTTACGCCATCTCGAAAGGAGGAAGCCCCATGGATGAAAAAACCGTAAGCGTCACCGAAAAAGTAATCGGCGACACGCTCTATATTATAGAATCGGCAGTCAGTAGCACTGCCAAGGAAACTGCTTATGACAAGCTGAAACGCATGATACTTAATGACACTGCAAGCCTTGAAATAAAAAAGGCTTCTTAGCCAAAATAACTTGACTTCTTCACAGTAGTACGGGAATATAGAGTACCGCTTGAAGACTGTCGGAAAGGAGGTAAACATGAATAACAGACAGTCTTATACTGCTGTGAAGAACAACAATAAAATAACCGCTCTGTATTGCCGTCTTTCACGAGATGACGAGTCTCAGGGTGATTCAAACAGCATTAAAAACCAGAAAACCATTTTACAGAAGTACGCAGATGACAACGGTTTTTCTAACACAGAATTCTTTGTGGACGATGGCTATAGCGGCACGAACTTTGACCGCCCGGATTGGCAGCGCCTTTTATCCCAAGTGGAAGAAGGCAACATCGGCACCGTCATTGTAAAGGACATGAGCCGTCTTGGAAGAGACTATCTTAAAGTAGGTTACTATACCGAGGTACTATTCCCTGGCTCTGATATCCGTTTCATAGCCATAAACAACAATGTGGACAGTGCCAATCAGCAAGATAGCGATTTTACACCGTTCCTTAATATCATCAACGAATGGTATGCTAAGGATACGAGCAAGAAAATCCGCTCCGTCTTTAAGTCGAAAGGACAATCCGGCAAGCCGCTCTGCACCAATCCACCATACGGCTACACTAAAGACCCGGAAGATAAGATGCATTGGGTAGTTGATGAAGATGCTGCCAAGGTAGTCAAAGAGGCATTTCGCCTTTGTATGCAAGGTTATGGCCCTACGCAGATAGCTAAAGAATTCAGCAATAGGAAGATAATGAATCCAACAGCTCACGCAAAGGCAAACGGAATCAATATCCCGGACAACAGAGGTCATGACGATAATTATATCTGGCGAGGCAGCACAATAGTTCATATGCTTTCAAGGCAGGAATACTTAGGGCATACGGTAAACTTCAAAACCTATCGCAAGTCTTATAAGCAGAAAAAGCAGATGAAGAATGACCCGTCAGAATGGATGATTTTCGAGAATACCCACGAAGCGATCATCGAGGAGCCAGTTTTTGAAGTAGTGCAGAAAATTCGAGATGGCAGGCGCAGGCTTACACCAATGGGGGAAATGCCAATCCTCTCAGGTATGCTCTTCTGTGCTGATTGTGGCAACAAGCTATACCAAGTACGTGGGCGAGGTTGGGAACATGACAAAGAACATTTTGTATGTGCTACCTATCGTAAGATTAAAGGCGGCTGCAGTTCTCACCAGATACGCAATGTGGTAGTTGAGGAATTGCTCCTTGACGGTATTCGCCGGGTAACCGCTTATGCCAGAGAGCATGAGAATGAATTTGTGGAGATGGTTACCAAGAAAACAAGGACAGAGCTTGACAAAAGTATGCGTGACGGAAAACGAGAATTAGAGCAGTCACAGGCTCGTATCAAGAAGCTGGATGATATTATCCAAAGGCTATATGAGGACAATATCGAAGGCAAGATTTCCGATGAGCGTTTTGCCAAGATGACCACCAATTACGAAGCCGAGCAACATACCCTTGAAAGTCGAGTGGCAGACCTGAAATACACAATGACTACAGAGAAGGAAAGCGCACTGGGTGTAGACCACTTCCTCGCCTTGGTAAGAAAGTACACAGATATACAGGAACTCACAGCGGAGATTATCCGGGAGTTTGTTGAAAAAATCTATGTTTACAAGGCTGAGCGCATTGATGGCAGACGAGTACAGCGTATCAAAATCGTTTATAACTGCATTGGCGAATTTGACCCACCGGTTTCTAAATCCACCACAGAACAAGAAAAATCGGCATAGCCGGTAATACATACCAAACTATGCCGATATTTTTCCGGGATTAAAAATCCCTAAGACGCACCCTCTAATTGAGTGCTCTTTTTTTATTACATTGCTTGGCTTTTTATTTCTTCTAATCTACTTTGTATGATATTACCTTTTCTTCTCAATATTACTGATAAACCTACAAATACCACTAATATTGCTCCAAAAATAGTTGAACATTGTACAATTACTGAAGTATCAGTTCCTGATATGGCTTCCCTTAATGCTTTTACTGCATAAGTAAATGGCATATATGGATTTAATACTTTAAATAAATTTGGAACCACCTCAAGTGGGAATGTTCCTGCACAAGCTGTTAATTGTAGTATTAGTAAAACTATAGCTATCAGCCTTCCTGCATCTCCTAATGTACTTATAAAGAATTGCATCATAGCTACAAAAGTTAGTGACATAAGTATATTAAAGAAGAAATACATAGGTAAATTTGAAGGATTTAATCCTAAACCTAAAACAACTAAACTTGCTAAAACAGCTTGGATTACTCCTACAACACCATAAATTACAAACTTTCCTAAAACTACAGATGTTGAACTTACATCTTTGCCTTCTCTCTCTTCCTTAGACTTAGGTGATATTACAAAGAACATCATAAGAGCTCCAACCCATAATGATAATGGGATAAAGTAAGGTGCAAATCCTGTTCCATAATTTTTAACTTCATCTATAATCTTATTGTCCATAACTACTGGCTCTGAAATAAATGTTCCCATTTCTTCTGGAGTATTAACTAAGTTATCATCTAGCTTATCAGCGCCATCTTTTAAACTTGTTGAAAGTTCATTAGAACCATCTGAAAGCTTAACCACGCCATCTTTTAACTCTGGTATATTTCCTTGAAGTTGTCCAAGTCCATTTGTTAACTGTGAAGAACCTTCATATAACTGCTTAACTCCACCTGTTAAGGTTGGAACACTATTTATTAGTTCTTTTGCTTTATTAACATTTCCAGAAGTTAAAGCATTGTTAGCCTTATTTAATAAATCTTGATTATTTTTTACATCATTTTGAACTGTCTTTATCATAGCTACATATTTAGGACTATCATTGAGTAGACTAGTCATTTTGTCTGTATTCAAGCCATTTAATAATGGTTTTGCAGAGTTTAAATCATTTTGAATTGACTGCAATTGTGGTATTAAAGCTTGAACATCTTTATTACTCATAGTTTTTGATAATCCACTTGCTAAAGTAGTAAGTTCATTTATAGTTTGCTCATTATTATTTAAATCAACTTTTAGTTTATTAACTGTTGCCATAACCCCTTGTAAATTCTTCATATTCTCTGGTGTTATTAGTTTATCTATGGAATTTAATAATGGTTTCTCACTGTTTATTAAAGCCATAGTACTATCATAGTTTGTAAGTAAACTCTTTAATGCCTCAACACTTTGTGGGTTTGCTTGCATTAAAGCTAGCCTTCCATTTATAACTTTTGAATATTTAGCCACATCTGTGTTTAGTTTATCAAAAGTAGGCTTATAACCTTTTAATGCTTCAGTTAACTGATTCATATTATTAATATAAGTTAGTACTAAACCAGTTTCTTGTGGGGTTAATTCAACATTTTTTCCACTTTGTGCTGCGGTTTTCATTTTTAAAACTACAGCACCAAAGCCTTGTTGGAATTGTTGTTGTTTTGCTTGTGCTTCTGGATCAGTTGGAGATAAACTCTCATAAAGCTTATTTATACCTTGAAGCTTTGTATTTACATCTCCAAGTGTATTAACTATTGAAGATGGGTTATTAAGTATTCCTAGAAGCATTTGAGTATCCTCTTTGCTTATAAGTTTACTAGCTTCACTTAAAGTATTTACTGATGCTATAGCCTGCTTTAAATTCACTATTTGAGTTTGTAAATCTTGATTTAATAGTTCCTTTGGAACTTGGCTTTCTAAAGCTGTTATCTGCGCTTTTAGAACATTCGCATCGTCAACTAGAACATTTAACCCTTGCATTTTTTGTTGTAAAGATATTATACCTTGAGGATTGCTTGGATTAAGTTGCTCAGCTAAGTTTTGTATAGAAGGCTCTGACATTATTAAATTTAATCCCTTTGAGCTACCTAAAGATTGTATGTCAGTATAACTTTTTTCTATAAGGCTAACTGTTTCAGGATTAATTTTATCTAAATCAGATAAATCCATGTTTTGAAACTTATTAGCTACACTTATAGCTTCTCTTAACTTAGCTACAGTATCATCATTTAAATATCTAGATACCTTTACAAGTTCTGCTGGATTTATTGTTGAAACTTTAGAGTTAAGTACCCCTATTCCGTCATTTAACTGTTTAGATCCATCATAAAGTTTACTAACACCATCCTCTAAGGTTGGTATGTTATCTTTTAATGTACTCATTCCATCTGCTATTTGCTTACTTCCATCTGCTGCTTTATTCATGCCGTCTTTTACTGTATCAAACTGTTCAAAAGTAACTTTAGCATATTCTTTTGATATGGTTTGAGTAATTTGTTCTTTAATTTTATCTTCTACCTTTCCTCCTATTTGTGATGCTAAGAAGTTTTTCTTGTTATTAGAAGTGTAGATAATATCAGCTTTTACAGGAGTATCAGCTTTTGCACTGGTGACATTCTCTGAGAAATTTTCAGGAATTACAAACATTGAGTAATATTTGTCTC
Organism: Clostridium sp. UBA1652; assembly: GCF_002320975.1. NCBI lineage: Bacteria > Bacillati > Bacillota > Clostridia > Eubacteriales > Clostridiaceae > Clostridium > Clostridium sp. UBA1652. Next base: position 52,497 of record NZ_DCLI01000039.1, on the reverse strand, counting down.
CATTTACACCATCAACTGCATCCTCATAACCTACAAATCTCCACCCCATATCCTTATTATCTTTTAGCTCATCACAAACATTTTGTCCGTAGTTTACTTCATCTCCGTCCATTGTTGCACCTTTGTCAAGATTAACAATCGCAACAGGAAGCTTATCCATTCTTGAATAAGGGTCCCAAAAGGCAGCTAAGTAAAGTAAGCTATAGAGTAATGGTACGATTACTATTCCTGCTACTGCAAATCTCAAGAATCTATTTTTATATATTGATGATAGATCCTCTTTAACTATTTTTAAGAAATTCATAACTTCACCTCTTACTGCTTTTTTGTACTGACTAGTCAGTTATATTTTGCATCTAAACTTTTTTCTTGTAAAGCATAATTTCTTTTATTTTTAGTTTAAGTAATCGTATATTTTCTATATTTAATCTATATTTCTTTAGTTTTCTTTGATTATCTTTGCTTATAAAAACAAAAAACACATAAAGCTACTGATGACTTTCAGCAAGCTTTATGTGTAAAATTTAATACTCATGTTTTTTATCTTTTTTCTAATCCTTTAAGATTGTATAATACAAGATTATCTACAATCTCATCTAAATTAATATGATCTATATTTATAACTTCATATACAGCAACAGATAATAGACTTCCAAAAAAGGCATAGGCCATAAAATTGGCATTTCCTTCTCTTATATATCCCTTCTTAATTGCATCTTTTATATAAAGTTCTATTCTGTCTACATATTTTCTTAATTGTTGCCTAAGTTCTAATTGTCTTATTTCCTGCCCCCATAGTTGACTTAATAAAACCTTAAAAAAATCTTTATTCTCATATAATGCTGCTAATTGAGCTCTGCAAATAGTTTTAAGATTATCTATAGGATTTTCATTTTTATCAACATAGTTAACCTTATCTGCTAATATTCCTAAACCTTCATTTATAATAAATCTAAAGATTTCCTCTTTACTTTTAAAATGATAATATAAGGTTCCCTTTGCTACCCCTGCTTCTAAAGCTATTTCATCCATAGTAGCACCATTATATCCGCTTTTAGAAAAAATTTTAATAGCCGCATCAAAGATCGACTTTTTTGTTTTATTCATTCCGCATCCTCTCCATATGTTTTGTCTTATATCTAGCTACTACACTACAAAATAGTAATTTAAAATTGGTACAACCCTAGATAGTTCAACTTGATAACTAGTCAGTATATTTAAACATATAAGCATATTAATTATATCACTTTAAATTATGAATAACTATTAATTTCTCACAGAATAAGTTTAGGGATGTAAATCAAAGATTTAGACCCTAACTTTTATTATACATGATTATTATTGAGTATTAATATTTTATATATATTATGTTAAAATTAAGTCTATAATATTTAAAAAGTGAGGGCAAATTATGATAAAAATCTATAATAGAGAAACTAAAGAATATGAAGAAGAAAAAGTGGCTGGTAGAAAATACATCGAATGGTCTTATTCTTCTCCCGTAGGAAAAAATATAACTGAGCTTTTGATAAAGAAAAAGCTATTTTCTAAAATATATGGCTCTTACTGTGATACAAGAGGAAGTATAAAAAAGATAAATTCGTTTATAAATGATTTTGATATAGATATGACTAAAAGCAGAAAAAAAGCATCTGATTTTAATAGTTTTAATGACTTTTTTATCAGGGAATTAACTGAGGAAGCTAGACCTATAGATAAAAATCCTAACATATTAGTATCTCCTGGCGATGGAAGATTAAGTGCTTTTGAAAACATAGATATGCATAAACTAGTTCAAATTAAGGGATTAACATATTCCCTAAAAGAACTTCTTCAAGATGATGAAGTAGCTAAAGAATATGATGGTGGGGTATGTTTAATATTAAGATTATGTCCTACGGATTATCACAGATTTCATTTTGTAGATAATGGGGTATGCGGAGAAAGTAGATTTATTAATGGAGGCTATTATTCAGTAAATCCTATAGCCTTAGAAAGAATACCTAAACTTTTCTGCCAAAACAAAAGAGAATGGAGTATATTTAAATCTGAAAACTTCGATGACATCATACATGTAGAAGTAGGCGCTACCTGTGTTGGAACAATAATTCAAACCTATAAGACTGGAGAACCCGTTAAAAAAGGCTCTGAAAAAGGTTACTTTAAATTTGGAGGTTCTACCACAATTTTATTCTTTAAAAAGGATACCTTAAAAATAGACGGAGATATCGTAGCTCAAACCGCTTTAGGATATGAAACTAAGGTTTTAATGGGCGAAACAATAGGTAAAAAAATATAGAAATTAAGCAGTACTCCCACTGAGTACTGCTTAAATCTTTTCTCCACAATATGGACAAAACTCATAATCTTCATTAAGTTCTTTATGACAGTTATTACAATAAGTTTTTATTACTCCTCTTTTTAGAACTTTTAAATCCCAATAGCTGATTTCTTCTATGCCTTTTTCTACATTTTTACCCTTCTCTTTATTGAGTTCATATGTAGTTCCACATTTACTACAGAATATAAAATACTCTTCTCCCCACTTAATTAAAGGTAAAAAGAAAAAGTGAAATAAAGAATACTCTTTGTATAGTTTCAAAGTTCCATCCTTACACTCTTTGCATGAAACATCTTTAATTTCTTTTATCTCTTTATGCCTTCTATCTATTCCAAAGATTCCTATAAAAAACATGCTAATCCCACCTTCTATATATTAACTCTATTATAAGTGTACTAGCTCTCCTTTTACAACCGCTTCCAAAGACTTTTTAAACTTCTCTCTATTTCCATCAAATATTACTATATTAATATCCATCTCTTTAGCTCTTGAAAACATGGAGGTCTTTAGTGGCTCCTTTGTTGCAACAAGAATCTTTTTTATATTATCTCCTCCAACTTTTTCACTATATACACTAAGCTCATTTAGTGCTACATCATCGTATTTAGCACTATCTTTACAGGATATACATATAAGCGTTGAATCTTTAATTGCCATAACATCAATTTCATTTTTAATTCTTGCCCTTTCATCATTCCATAAAAAAACCACACCACTTTTTACTTCATCTATCTGTTTAATTTCAGATATTACATCTTTCACATATGCTTCTAACCAGCTTCCACTCTTAAATATAAAACTTCTTATATAATCATTTTTAAACTCTATAGTTATACTTTCTGATTTTTCATTATAACTAAGCTGCTCATATTCTTTTAAGAACTTAAGAGTAGAAGTGCATATATTTTTTTCTTCATTAGTCAGAAACTCTAAATTAATTCTCATAATTCTAGAATCTATCTCGTCTACCATAAAAATTCTTTTATCATAAAGTCTATATTTTAAACTTTCCCATTTATCTAAGTTATTAGCTATGGTGTGACTTATTTTTCTAATAACTTCACTATTATCAATATCAGTAGATTCTACTAATATACTTCCTCCAAAGCTCTCTATTATCTCATCTATATCTAAATCCATATCACTGTGCTTATTCATAAATATCTGTCCATTTATAACTTCTAGCACCCTGCCCTTTTCTATATCAAGGCAAATACCTTCAAGATTATAAACCTCACATATATGCATTAATATAATATTCAATACTTTGTCTGAAGCGCTTAAATTTACGATACATTTCTTTTTTAAATATTTCTCTAGTTCCCCTATGATCTCTTTTAAATTAATATTTTTAATTATTATGCTATTAAAAATAATCTTAGGAAACTTTTCTTTATAAAACTCTTTTAAAGCCTCTAATCTATTTATACTTTTTTCTTCATCTTCACAAACATATATGACTTCTTTAGGTTTTATTTTTTCAGATAATAAAATACTTTCTTGATTATGGTCATCTAAAGAACTAATAAAAAAATCATAATTCATATTATTTTTACCTTTCTAGTTTTTTTATTAGTTTATCCAATTTTAAAAATAAATATTTTAACAGCCTGACTACATAAGTACTTGAGTACCTGAGCACTTGACTACCTGAGGACTCAAGTACTCAGGCTATCATGCAATGAAGGTACAAAATATAACTTTTAAGAATAATTTATAAGTATAAATTAAAAGGAGCTTAAACAAATGAAAATAAATCGTAATAAACACACATTACCAATCTATTATCAAATAAAAGAAATTTTAAAAGAAAAAATTGAGAATGAAGAGTATAAGGTAGGAGACTTTATTCCTTCTGAGATAGATCTATCCAATGAGTTTAATGTAAACAGAACTACAATTGTAAGAGCATTAGATCAATTAGTTAAGGATGGTTATATTTCTAAAAAGAAAGGACAAAGAACTGTCGTTATAAACAACAAGCTTCAAAGAAGTTTTAAAAACATTTTAACTGATTCAGATAGTTTCTTGAGTGGTAATATAAAAAATTACACCCTAAGTAATTCTCTATATTCAAATGAACTTCCCAGTCGTTATGCAACTCTATTAAATGTAAATGAAGGGTATAAGGCAATTGTAGTTGAAACTGAAATATCTTCCAATGATAGAGCTATTGGTCTTTTACAAAACCTAATAAAGAATGATATTATTCTTCCTAAAAATATAGATGAAATTGACTTAGATTTACGTGAAACTTTAGAAAAATATAATGATATAGATATAGTTAAGAAAAAAGAGATAGTTAATATTATTACTGCTCCAAAAGATATTCTTTCAATGAAAAAAGGTTCTCTTATAGTAAGATTCACAAGAATCTATTATATAGATAAAAATATTCCTATCTCATGTACAAATGCTTTTATTAACCCACTTGACTATTCTTATTCAATGGAAATGAATGTTTAGAGTCTTCCTTCTTCAATAAGAAATATCCAAAGCTTTAAAGAGCTTCCATAATAGCTATTGTCATCTTCTTCTTTAAGTTTATTTATAAGCTCCCTACTTAATGAAGATTTAGGTTTTATAAGTGCAGAGGAAGTGTATGAAGCTAAATAAGTAGTATTTATATAGCTTTGCAGCCCTTCTCCTCTGGTGCTGTATCCCGCTACTAGGTTATTTACACCTATTTTATTTAAAAATCCTTCTTGTTTTAATAATATATTTTTCGCTCTTGAATCCTCGCTTCTCTTATAAAAGCTTAATAACCTTATTGGAACTCTTACTGAATCATATCCAAGTATATTGTCTTTATCTTCAACACTACCATCTTCATTAATCCAATCTGGTAGAAATCCTGTATCTTTATCAGCATGCTTTTCAAGTAAACTTATGTTAGCTTCACTAACTTTCTTCCAATAATTTTTATCTTGACCTTCTATATTTTGAAAATCTAAATAATATAATGGTGCTATATATGAGGGATTAAGTTTTATATTATCTCTCCATTTATCTCCAGGCAGCAATATATATTCAGAAGATATATCATATTTTTTTATGGAATTTATCATATCACTTGCTGCTTTAGAATAATCCTTGTTATCCCACTTTTTAGCTGCAAGATGTAGGGCATAAGCTATGTCTTCATCTGCATCTGATGCTGAACCTTCTCCTATTACTTTTCCACTTTCATCTATCTGCCAATTCATAAGTCCATATTCATCTAAATAATTCTTAGTAAAGTTCCAAAGTTTATCAAACTCCACCGAATCATTTAGTGCCACAGCAAATAACATACCATAACCCATACCTTCACTTACTGTTATGTTATTTCTTTGTGGATCTATTACTTTGCTTCTATTTGAATCTACAGCTACTACAAAGCTTTTCTTCCATTTTTCATAATAATCTTTACTATACATATCCTTATCTTCACTAATATTATTATTTATAAATTTAAATATAAGTAACGATGTTAAAATAATTACAATAAATAGTCCTATAAACTTATATGTATTTTTCATAAAAGCTTTAACACCTACTTTTTTATAATTTATTTTTCATAAAACTTAAAGAAATCTTCCGTCAAGTCCTGAGGATAGAATGATACAAACACATAATCAGTCTTAACACTATCTATGTACTCTGGTATGTTCCCAGTATAATATCTTGGATCTACCATATAAATATCTGAACACACCGTTGATAAAAATGCTGCTAAGGCGACTGTATAAGAATCCTTCACAAATAGTAACTTGGGACCATTAGGTACTTTTTTGTTTACTACATGAACTATCCCTTGATTACCAAATAGATATGAAGAATACTTATCTCCTTCTAAAGCATATACTCCCTTATTTGTTCTAAATGGAGATATGGTCATAAGTGATTCCTCAAATCTTCCATTTAAATTGGTTTCTTGTTCTCCAGTTTTTGAGTAATATGTATAATCAGTATTAAACTTAGGATATATGAGTGTAAAATCATCTACTCCTGAATAAGGTATTCCTGTTTTTCTCCCCATTGAACCTACGTAAGAATCTTTATAAGTTATAAAATTATAATTATCTTTATTAGTGTAAAAATCAATGTCCTCTATGTTAGCTCCATAATTATTTTTTAAAGTATTAGCTAACTGTCCAAACTCCCAAAAAGCAGTTTCTATTTTCCAATGATGGTCAGTTTTAAAAAATAAGTCCTTTGGTTCAATGCCACTTTCAGCTAAATTTTCTCTTAAATCTATGGTTTCTATATTATTTTGCTTTAATAAATCAAGGAATGAATCTGCAGTTTCATTTGCATAATTATATGGAATTCCATAAGGTAAACTTGTATAACCTTTATAGTATTTGTCTGGTGGCATTATGTATGCAAACTTTACACTTTCATCTTTTAATCCATTTTTAAGTGCCTCAGTTCTTTTAACTAATTCATATACGGGATTAGCTTTATCTCCAAAAAAGGTGTAATGAAGCGTCCCATTATCATCTTTAACAACCCCAAAGTTTGATTCTTCATTTTTGCCCATTAGTTTTTGTAGATATCCATAAAAATCAATAAAAGCATACTTTCCATAGGTATTATCTTTAATTGATGCATCTATGTTTTTTATACTATTACTTATGGAAATATTCTTTTGGGCTTCTACTGTGTCAATTATAGGCTTATAATTATTTATTAGATTTGTTATCGACAATCCAAAGATTATTAAAACAATCAAAATAGAAGTTATAAGCTTCTTGAAAAAAAATCTCTCCATAATACCCCCTCTTAAAATTTAAAGTAAATGAAAGGATTGTAGCTACCCTTTACAATGTAAGCCATACATATTAAGAAGATACCTACTATTGCAAGTGGATATAATCCCTCTAAAATATTATGTCCCAAAGATTTATCTACAATAAATTTATTAACTTTTCTTGCTATTGGCGTAGAGAAAATTATTGCCGCTATTAGAAATACCAAATTTTCTTTTATAAACATGTATGTGTATGGACTCCAGAATCCCCCTTGTGTAAATCCAAACATTGAAGATATGTATTTTCCTGCTTCTAAAAGATCAGACGATCTAAATATTACCCACCCTAAATTTATAATAAATAATGCGTATATTCTCTTATATTTTGCAGCTATATCAATCTGATTAAAGGATATTAACCTTTCAAAGGCTATGAATACAAAATTTAAAAATCCCCATACTACAAAAGTCCATTCTGCTCCATGCCATATTCCTGTTGAAACCCATACTACTAATAGGTTTCTTATAAGTTTATCTTTATTTTTAACTCTAGATCCACCTAGAGGAAAATATAGATAATCCTTAAACCAAAGGCTTAAAGATATATGCCACCTTCTCCAAAATTCAGTAATGGATTTTGATATGTATGGATAATTGAAATTCTCTTCAAACTTAAATCCAAACATTAGCCCTATTCCTATGGCCATATCAGAGTACCCTGAGAAGTCAAAATATATTTGAAAGGTGTATGCTATAGAACCAAGCCAAGCTAAAGTTACTGCAATGTCAGAGTTTAAGTTCATTTGAAAAATTCTATCTACAATCACTGCCATACTATTAGATATTAAAATCTTTTTTCCCATACCAATTACAAATCTACAAGTTCCTACTGAAAACCTCTGCCAAGTAAACTTTCTATTTTTAATTTGATCTACTATATCTCCATAGCGTGAAATAGGCCCAGCTAAAAGTTGTGGAAATAATGCTATATATAATCCTACATATAGAGGATTCCTTTCTGCTTTAGTCTTTTCCCTATACAAATCTACTAGATACGATACTGCTTTAAAAGTGAAAAATGAAATTCCTATAGGTAAAGCTATCTTGGGCATAGGAATTTGATATCCTTGTAGTTGATTTATGTTTTTTATAAAAAAATTTAAGTATTTAAAAATAAATAATGATCCTAAATTACCTACACAACCTAATATTAAAAAATATTTACTATATGGTTTGTTTTTAAAGCCTACTATCAGATGCCCCACTACATAGTTAAAAATTATTGAGGCTATCATCAAAATTACATAATAAGGCTCTCCCCAAGCATAAAACCCTAGGCTTAAAAATAGTAATATATAATTCTGTAAGCTTTTAGAAAAAAAAGCTCCATAATATAATATTAAAGCTACTGGTAAAAAATATAATATAAATATAACACTTGAAAACAGCATTCTATTACCTCTCAATCAAACAACACTTTATCTAATATTCTTTTTTCTACTCCAAAAAATATATAATCCAGAGAATATTAGAACTAAGACTATGCATATTCCTCTAATGAAATCTATAAATCTTTGGGACATAATTAAGGTATAAATTCCACCCATAAGATTTTTAACTTCCGCATCTCCTGGAATACTCTTGCTAGTTCCATCTAGCTCTTTTGCATCTAAAGTCCATGATTTATATAATTGAATTTCTTTTTTAACTACTAGATCTTCATATTTTGCCTCTATTTTTATATTTTCTACATTTACTGAAGTGTTTAAGGTTAATTTTCCTGACTTATCTATAGAAACTCCCTCATAATCCTCAGCTAAACGATAAATCACATTATCTTCATTTAGTGAGGTTTTATATATGGATATAGCTTCCCCTTGCACAGGTATTTGTACTCTATCATCGCCTTCTATTTTAAAATTCAAATCCCCATATTTAATAAATGGATCATCTTTAGGTATAAGTGCAAAGTTACTTAGGTGTATATCTTTTTCTTTATTTTCCTCTGTCGTTATGCTTATTCCCCACGAACTTATATTGGAAAATAAGTGTTGATTATTATCACCTGATTTACTATTTAAACTCGTAAAAGGTACATAAACTACTCCCTTAAATCCAGAGGGTATATTTATAGTCCCGTAAGCAGGTGACAGTTTCTCAAAATCCTGATTGTTTTCATTTTTTATTAAAACAGATTTATCTTCATTAACTGAGAGGAAGGTTCCATCAGTTTTTACAACAGAAAAGTTAAACTTCAATTCTTCTTGAGAATTATTTTGAACATTAAATGATATCATACCAAAGCTATTCCAATCATACTTTCCTTTGCTATATAAATTTGATGTATAATATCCTTCCTCTAGACCTATAGAATTAACTTTTATCCCCAAGCTATTATTAGCTTTATCAAAGTCATAATTTAATTTAGCTTTATCTCCTTCTAAATATATATTTTCAGGAGATATTTTCTGATAATTGTTTATTTCCTCAGCTAAAGCTACTCTATTATTACCTATTACTAAAAATACAAGAGAAAAAGTCATAAATATCTTATAAAAATTGCATTTCATTAAATTCATCAAAGGATTCCTCTCTTCTAACTACAGAGCTTTCTGATAAACTTTCATTGTATTCTCTTATCCAGTCATTTAATATATTTCTTAGCTCTTTATCGTCAGCTATTTCTTTGTAATTTTTAATTTTATAAAGGTAGATGTTTTTGTCTTGAACCTTCTCTAAATCACCTATAATCTCTATATCTTCTTTTATTCTTAAAGTAATTTTATCTTTTAATATTGATTCACTAATACCTTCCAAAGCCATATACTCATAATTAAAGGATTTAAGTTTTACATCTCCACACTCTTTTGAAGCTATTGTTTTATCTAAATCCACTCTTGGTAGTTTTCTCTTAAACAGAAACAACTTTTTATTTCTTGTAAGAATGTTTACTCTTATATCATCAAATATACTGGTGTTTTCATCTAAATTATTAGGGAGAGTTGGAACTCTATCATAGGTTATGTATAATAGTTGTTTAAAATTATCTTTATCTATATCAGTTATTTCAAATGCATATTTCCACTCTTTTTCCCCTTTTGCTATGTGTACAACTTTTCCACTAAATTCAGATAAATATCTATCTGTAAATAACTTAATTTTTATTATTTCGTCATAGGGTATGTATTCTGGAAATTCGAATCTAACTGCTAATCCACCTTCTGATACATCTATAGTTTTGCAGTTTAACTCTTTATTGTTATAGGTTATTTTACAAGGAACCTCTGCTAAAACTCTCTCTGTTTTTCTAAAGGACTTTCTTCCTACCATAAAAAATATTGCCATTAAAATATTATAAAAATTAACTACAAGCCAAAATAAAACTACACTATATGTGGCTGATCCTGCCTCAAAAATCATTCTTATACAATTAAAGATTCCTATTATAGAAAGTACTGCAAATGCTATATGTGGTATAGCTTTTTTTAATCTATATACTCTATCATCTACTTTAGCGTTGTCTTTACTTGTAACTAAAAAGCTGTTTTGTGATATTCCAAAGGTTTCTAATATAACTGGTACTACAAGAGATGGAAATAAAATAGTTTCATATATGTTAGTCCATTTGGTTGTTCTAATATTTCTAGATAAACTCCTTAGCTCTTTATTACTTAAATAATACATAGGAAGCCAAAATATCAGAACTTCTGTCAGATTACAATCAACAACTATTACCCCAAATACAGCAAATAATATTGGAGCCATTATATAAGCAACTCTTTTAAGCCCTGAATACCAATAAGAAATGGAGGATATATAACTAATCTTTTGACTAAAATTAAGTCCTTTTCTAAATAATATATTTAGTCTTCTTCCTGTCTGGATACATCCTCTTGCCCATCTTTGACGTTGTTTAACAAGACTCATTAAATCAGATGGCGCTAAACCAGATGCGTGAACTTCTCCTACTGCAAAACACTGATATCCCTTACTTTGTATTATCAACCCTGTAGCAAAATCTTCTGTTATTGCCTTTGTATAATACCCTCCAGCATCTTCAAGAGCTTTTCTAGCTATTACTGTATTTGTTCCTCCATATATTATGGAGTTGTTTTTATTTTTAGAAATCTGTACATCTCTATAGAAATAATCTTGTTCATTAGGAATTCTTCCTTCTGAAAAAAGATAATACTGAAATAAGTCCGTATTATAAAAGCTTTGAGGCGTCTGCACAAATCCAACTTTTTCATTGCCTAGGAAATATGGAACTGTAGCCATTAAAAAATCATGCATAGGAATCATATCTGCATCAAAGTTTGCTATTAATGGTGAGTTTGACTTCTCAAGAGCGTTGTTAAGATTCCCAGCCTTTGCTCCTTTTCTTTCAGTTCGAGTTAAATATCCTATTCCCATTTCATAAGCTAATTTTTTCATTGATTCACGATTTCCATCATCACATAAATATATATGTATCTTCTTTTTATCTGGATAGTCCATATTCTTGCATCCATTTATAGTTTTAAAAAGTAATTCTTCTGGTTCATTATATGTTGTTATAAAAACATCTACATCAGGAAAAAGACTTTCATCATCTATCTGTGGTTTTTCTGGATGTTTTATATCGTACATATTGTAATAGTGTACTGCTGCTTCTAACATTCCCACTATTTCAACTATTAATAGAATAATAGCTGAAACTAAAGATATTATTCCAGCCTTAGTCGGTATAGTAAAAAAAATTCTCCATATCAAATAAATTATATTCATTATTACTGTCGCTATTATTAATGAATAATTTCTTACTCTTTTATAATTCATACTCACCATACCTTTCTAATATTTAAAATCAACTAATAATTATTATATATTATATTTAATACAATTAAAACCAAATTCCGACAATATTTCTCAAAATATTTACTATCTATAAATATAACTTGTATTTATAGTATTGTTTTATATTTATTTTTTATTAAATAATTATATATAAGCAAAAAAAGTCAGATTTCTTATTATTGAAATCTGACCTTGATATATATTTTTATATTTCTCTAGCTTCTTTTTTTAACCAAGCTTTATGCTCATCATCTAAATAAGGAGATAATCTTTTATATACCATTCTATGATAGTCATTTAACCATTGCTTTTCCTTATATGTAAGCATATCTTTATCTATTCCATCTAAGTCTATAGGGCAATAGGTAATAGCTTCAAAGTTCATAAATTGCCCAAATTCTGTTTTTTCTTCTTCTACTACGAGCATTATATTTTCAGTTCTAACACCGTGTTTTCCTTCTTTGTATATGCCAGGCTCATTAGTAATAACCATTCCTTTTTCTAACTTCACACTGTTAGGTTCTTTTCTAAAACCTTGTGGTCCTTCATGGACATTTAAGAAAAAGCCTACTCCATGACCAGTTCCACATTTATAATCTAATCCATATTCCCAAATAGGTTGTCTTGCAAGTACATCTAAACTAGATCCTGTTGCTCCCTCCAAAAACTTAACTGAACTTAAGGCAATATGTCCTTTTAATACTAAGGTGAAATCTCTTTTTTCTTCTTCACTAAGCTTTCCTAATACAATAGTTCTTGTAGTATCTGTTGTTCCGTTAAAATATTGTCCACCTGAATCTACTAAGAAAAACCCCTCATCTTTAAGAGTATATTGAGTTTCTTTATTTGCCTTATAATGCATCATAGCAGCATGATCTTTATATCCTGCTATTGTATCAAAACTAGGTTCAACAAATAAATCTTGTTGTCTTCTAAAAGACTCCAACATTTCTTGTGCTGATATTTCAGTGATCTTTTCCTTAGTAACAGATTCTTTAAGCCATTTTATAAACTTAACCATAGCTAATCCATCACTTACTTGGCAGTTTCTTAGATTTTCTATTTCAACTTCATTTTTAATAGCTTTTAAAGCTGTAGTTATATTAGGTTCCTCAAGTTTAGTTGTATCAGTGTTAATAGAATTATACATACTAATACTTGTTTTATTTGCATCAAAAATAACTGAATCATCAATAGATAACTGATTTAAAATTTGATGTATCTCATTATATCCTTTAATTTCTATTCCATCATTCTCTAACTCTAATCTTATATCATTAGTAACTTTTGACCCATCAACAAACAAATAGCACTTATCCTCACCCACTAATACATTGGAAATTACAACAGGATTATTGGGAACATCATTACCTCTAATATTAAGTAGCCATGCTATATCATCTAAAGAGGTTAATAAATAATAATTTGCCCCCTTAGTACTCATGTTAGCTCTTACTTTATTTAATTTTTCTACTCTTGATTTCCCAGCATACTTTATTCCATGTAAAAAAACTAATTCCTTAGGTATTTCTGGTCTGTCTTCCCATATTTCATCAATTAAATCTTTTTCTATTTTTATAATTATGTTTTTAGACTTAAATGCTTTCTCCATTCCTTTAAATAAATCTACTGAAAAAACACTTCCATCAAATCCAACTGTACTACCTTCTTTAAGAGTGTTTTTTAGCCATTCTGTGTATGAAGGAACCCCTAGATCTGCCATCTTAAACAATCTTATACCTGAACCTTCAAGTTGCTTTTCTGCTTGAATATAATATCTCCCATCTGTCCATAATCCAGCATCATCTAAAGTAATAACAACAGTACCAGCAGAACCTGTAAAACCCGATATCCACTGTCTACCTTTCCAATGCTCTGCTACATATTCACTTTGATGTGCATCAAAACTAGGAATTATATATGCATCTATTTTATTTTCTTTCATTAAACTTCTTAATTTTTCTATTCTTTTTTTAACATCCATATTTCTTACCTTCTCTTTCCTAAATCTCCTACTGCTTTAATGATATTATACATTAATTGATTCAAGAATTTTACCTTAAAAATATAAAAAATAAAAGCCTTGCTATAGCAAGGCTTTTATTGGTGCGGCGGAGAAGATTCGAACTCCCGGCCCTTTGGTCCGTAGCCAAATGCTCTATCCAGCTGAGCTACCACCGCAGATATAAAACACGTCAAGACTTATATTAACATAATCATTTTTGAAAAGTCAATAGTTACCTGTTAGTAAATATCAGAAAACTCTATTTCTAAAACTTCCACCTTATTGTTTGATGATATTTTCTTTCTGGTTTGACATTCTTGACAATATTCTCTTGGAAATTTTACTACAAACTCACAGCCATCTTTATGATTTATTATATCTATAGATCCTTTATGTGTTTTAACTAGATTATTAACTAAGTTAAGACCTATCCCACTACCTTCATATTCAGAAGTTAATAGCTTATTAACCTTATGGAACCTATTAAATACTAATTGTTTTTCTTGTTCCGGAATTCCTGGCCCCTGATCTCTTACTGATATACAAACACTATTTTTATCTATATCTAATGTTATAAGTATCTCAGAGGATTTAGGCGAAAACTTTATTGCATTTGATAATAAATTCATAACTATTCTATCTATTACCTCTGGATCTACCCCTATAATACACTCTTCCTCATTAGTATCAAATATTAATGATATATTTTTATCTTTTGCATACTTGTCCACTGAAGTTACTATGTTTTCAAGAAAACTGACTATATCTAGGTTTTCTTTATTGCATATGAAGTAATTATTTTCTAATTTTGTTACGTCAATTAAATTGTTTATAAGTTTTAACATCTTATAACAACTTTTTTTAATTGAGTTAGAATACTCATTCCACTTATTTTCATTATTATTTGTATAATATTCTTTATTTTTTAATAATTGCATTATACTTAATACCACATTTAGATGAGTTCTCAAATCATGAGAAATATTAAGTATAAATTCTTCTTTTAAATAATCTTTTTGTCTTAAGTCACTAATTTTAGCCTCATAATCATTTAAAATACTTTCAAATGCATTAAAATCGCTATATTTTAATTTCTCCTCCATTTTCAAAACCTCATCTTCACAAATCTTATATACCATATATATTATAATTTTAATTTAATTTCCCCCGCATGTCTACTATATTATACCATTCATGCTTTTATTTGTAAATTTTTAACAAATAAAATTAATAACTTATTTTATTATAGTTATTAATTGAATATTTTCACCCATTATATTAAAATCAATATAATAATAATTTCTTAAGGAGATAAAATTTATGAAAGATTATGTTATCTTAACTGATTCTGGTTGTGATTTACCTAAAGATTTAGTTAAAGATTTAGACGTAAATTATATTGGTCTAGTATGCTTATTTAAAGGTTCAGAATATATCGAAGATTGTGGTCAATCTCTTTCCTATAAAGACTTCTATAAAGGTATTAGAGAAGGAGAACAACCTACTACTGGTCAAGTAAACTCTTATAGATTTGTTCAAGAGTTTGAAAAACATGTAGAGGCTAATAAGGCAATAGTTTATATTTCATTTTCATCCGCTCTAAGTGGCACCTATAGTAGTTCTTTAGTAGCTAGAAATGAAGTATTAGAAAAATATCCTGATGCTGATATAACAGTTTTTGATAGTAAAGCTGCCTCTGGTGGTCACGGTCTTTTAGTTTACCTTGCAGCTAAAAAAAGGCAAGAAGGAGCTACAAAAGAAGAATTAGTTACATGGCTTGAAGAAAATTACTTAAAGCTCAATAGTTACTTTTTTGTTGAAGACTTAAATCATTTAAGAAGAGGTGGTAGAATTTCTTCTACTTCTGCTATAGTTGGCGGATTGCTTAACATAAAACCTGTTCTTCATGTAAATGAAGAAGGAAAACTAATAAACATTGCTAAAGCAAAAGGAAGAAAAAAGGCAATAAAATATCTTCTAGATAGTCTGGAGAGAAAGATAGTTAATTCAGAAAACCAAACAATCATTATTACTCATGCAGATTGTTTAGAGGATGCTGAAGGACTTGCTACATCATTAAAAGAATCTATTAAAGTAAAAGACGTTATTATAAATTATATAGGTTGTGCAATAGGCAGCCATACTGGTGCAGATGCTATGACAGTATTCTTTATAGGAGAAAATAGAAATCCATAACTTTCTAAAGAATAAAAAATAATCTGTGTATTTTTCTAATGAATCTTTAAAGGGGGATTCTTCTCGATTTATACACAGATTATTAGTTTAACTCATTAATTAGAATATAGTGTCTTGAGTCTCTTCATTAAATATATGAGCTTTATTTAAATCAATTGCAAACTTTATAGTATCTCCTACAACTTCGCCTTGATGTTTAGCTGTTTTTATTGTAAATGCTCTATCATTTGCTTTTACATGAAGTAATACTTCTGAACCTAAGTTTTCTACAACTTCTATTCTTCCATCTATAACATAAGTCTTATCATTTTCTTGTCCATTAGTAATTTTTATATCTTCTGGTCTTATTCCTAATATAGCTTGCTTTCCTACATAATTAGCCGCTTTAATTTTATCAGCCTTTTCTTTATCTAAAGCTACTTTTTGTCCAAATACTTCTACTACTATATTTCCGCCTTCTTCTTTTACATCTCCATATAAGAAGTTCATTTGAGGACTTCCTATGAATCCAGCTACGAACATATTAGCAGGATGATTATATATTTCGGTTGGAGTATCTACTTGCTGGATTATTCCATCCATCATAACTACTATTTTAGTTCCTAAAGTCATAGCTTCAGTTTGATCATGTGTTACATATATAAATGTTGTTTGAAGACTTTGATGTAATTTTGCTATCTCTATTCTCATTTGATTTCTTAACTTAGCATCTAAGTTTGATAGTGGCTCATCTAGTAAGAATACTTTAGCATCTCTAACTATAGCTCTTCCCATAGCAACTCTCTGTCTTTGTCCACCTGAAAGTGCCTTAGGCTTTCTGTCTAATAAGTGTTCTATATCTAATATTTTTGCAGCATCTCTAACTTTTTTATCTATTTCATCTTTTGGCATTTTTCTTAATTTCAAACCAAAACCTATGTTATCATAAACTGTCATGTGTGGATATAATGCATAGTTTTGGAATACCATAGCTATATCTCTATCCTTTGGAGCTAAATCATTAACTAGTTTATTATCTATGTATAATTCTCCATCTGATATTTCTTCAAGGCCTGCAATCATTCTTAAAGTAGTAGATTTTCCGCATCCAGAAGGACCTACAAATACTATAAATTCTTTATCTTCTATTTCTAAGTTAAAATCCTTTACTGCTGTTACATCTTTTGAGTATCTCTTATAAATGTGTTTTAGTGATAAACTTGACATGTTTTACTCCTCCTAAAATATGTTTTTTATTTCATTTAATATCTTGATTAGACTATATCACTATAAATTCATATCATCAAAAAACTTAATTTTTAAAGAAATATTCTTTGTTAAAGCCTAAATCAGCTTTCTACAATGCTTTCAAGTTTATCTTAAGTTTTTCTTATGTAAACCTTGTGACTTTATACAAAAATCTTCTTAGATATTCTGTACAATCCTACAAATATTTTTTAATATACTTATTTCTTAATAGATGTCTCCACTTGAAAGATTCTTGAAAATAATTACAATAATAATATAAACACTTAAAGGAGGACTATTTGGTGAACCATTTAAAAAGTTTATTAAAAGATCTGATGGACAAATTCCCTTTCATTATTGAAGTTACTGACTCTAAAGGTGAGACCTTAATTAAGTCTAAAAATATAGTTCCTAAATCCTCTGAATATTTTTCTATAGAATATAATGAAGAGCTCTTATACATTGAAATAGATAAGGAATATTATAATAGTATTCCTTTAATAAGATATTTACTGGAAGATAAACTTAATCAACTATCTCTCACTGTTGATAATATATTAGTCAGCATACTAGAGAATAACCCCCATCCACTTTATACTTACAAAGACATCATAAAAAAGATGAACTCTCCTTCAATTATGATAATAAAAACTTCCCTTTCACTAGATAAGGTTATAGATATACTAAAAGCTTCCTATGGTAGCAAAGACTATCATTATTGTAAGTGGAATAACTACCCTATGATTTTAGGTGATTTTGTTGATGTTCACTCTCATTGTGAAAGCATACTAGAGACTCTTTCTGAATTAACTATAAAAAAATCTATAATTTGTTACGAAGAGCTTACCTTAAATTCTGATATACCTAAAATAGTAAATAACCTTATAGATCTTATGAGACTTTGTGAGAAACTTAATCTTAGAAAAAATATCTTAACTTATAATAGTATAATCTTTGAAAATATTATGGATAATATAAGTCCCGAAATTAAGTATAAACTTCTTGATAAGTATAAAGATTTTTTTGATTCTTTAGATGGTGCTACTATTCAAACTATTGATACATTTTTAGATATGGACTTAAATATAAGCAATACTTCTAAAGCCTTATATGTTCATAGAAATACCTTAATTTATAGATTAGATAAAATAAAAAATGATATTAATTTAGATTTAAGAAATTTTAAAGACGCCCTTACCTTCTCCAGCTTATATTTTATATGGAAAAGCTTAAGGTAGCTATACTTTTGGGTATAGCTACCTTTTACTATATGTTAAATCTTATATGACTTCCTTCTTTAGCTGGAGTTACTTCTAATCTCGCATCTATCCTCTCTTTTAGTTCTGATACATGAGATATTATACCAACTAATCTTCCTCCTTTTTGGAGATCAATTAAGCAGTTTATAGCATTATCTAAAGATTCTTGATCTAAACTTCCAAAACCTTCATCTATAAACATAGTATCTACTCTTATTCCTCCAGTATAACTTTGAATTACATCTGCTAATCCTAAAGCAAGTGCCAATGAGGCCTTAAAGCTTTCTCCTCCTGATAATGTCTTTACATGTCTTGCCTTACCTGTATAATTATCAAAAACCTCTAACTCTAATCCAGACTGTTTATTTCCCTTTACTCTTTCCTCTTTTCTTTTTAGAAGAAATCTTCTTCCAGTCATTTTCATAAGCCTTATGTTAGCAGCTTGTATTATTTCATTAAAATAGGCTGCTAACACATATCTTTCAAAGCTTAATTTTTCACTGTTATCACCCTTTGCAAGCTTTGATAACTCAGCAACAACCTTATACTCTTCCTCCCCCTTAGCTATACTTAAAGTTAGCTTATTTATCTTTTTTAATTGTTTTTGGTTATTATCTATTCTTGCAAATAATTTATTATCTTCTTTATTTACTTCCTCTTCTTTTTCCTTCCAAGATTTTATTTCTTCTAGAATTTTTTCTTCATTTACCTTATCCATATTTAAAGTTTCTTTTTCAACTTCTTCTATTCTGTCCTTTAAGGATTTTACCTTATCTTTATATTCATTTATGGAATTTTCCATAGCTTCTATATATTCTTTAGTTCTTTTTAAAGAAGCATATTCATAATAATCTTTAAAACCATAGGAAGTAATTAGTTCTTTAAACTTCTCTTCATAATCTTTAACTTCTTTAATGCTTTCTTTTAGATTTTCCTCTTTTACCTTTAAGTTTCCTTCACTTAAAGCTTTTATAGAGCTTATTTCCCTAAATCTTTCTTCAGCAATCTTATAGGCTTCTTCCATAGCCCTTAAATCACTTTCACATTTTTTTATTTCACTATTTAATAAATTTAGACTTCTTTTATTATCTGGTATTTCTTTTTCTACGCTTAAAAGCAGTTCCTGCTCTGATTTTGTTCTTCCATATAGTTCTGTAAACTCTTTTTCTAGCAATTCTTTCTGCATCTCATTATTTTTAAGTTCTAAATTTAACTTTTCTTTTCTTGCCTTAGATTCTTCTTTCTTTTCTATTACCTTCTCTATTTCTTCAATTTCTTTTTCTATATTCTTTTGTATATTTCTTAATTCTCCACCTTTTTCTTTTATCAAAATCAGTTTTTCTTGAACTTTCAAATTTCCTAAAGAATTACTTAAAATATGTGAAATCTTATTATAGGTATCTTCATATATATTTTTTAGTTCCTCTATAGATGCTTTTATTGAAGCAATATTATTTGCTTTTTCAGTACAGGCTTTTTCAGCATTATAAGCTTCCAGCTTTTTTTGCTCTACCTCTTCAGCTGTAGGTGTTTCTTTCAATTTCACAGCTTTTTTAGGATGTTCAAGGGAACCGCATACTGGACAGGGATTATTATCTTCAAGTTCTTCTGCTAATAATCCAGCCTGCCCTTTTATGAATCTCTCATAAGTCTCAATATATTCTGTATTAAGTATCTTAAACTTGTTATTCAAGATATTAAATTCTAGTACTTCCTTTTCATGCTCTTTATATTTAATAAAGTGTTTATTACATTTATCATAAAGCTCTAAAAGACTATTTATGTTATCGGTTACCTTGTTTAAATCCTGTTCTCTTTTAACCTTTAATAGTTCTTTTTTTTGAATATCATTTAAGAATACTTCTAAATATTCTAGCTCATTTTTTATTTTAAAAATCTTCTCTCGATTTTTATTTCTTTCTTCTTCTAAATTTTTACCTTTAACTAAGAGTTTTTCTAGATTTACTTTTTTATTTTCATATTCAATTACCTTAGGCTGGAATCCTTTGAGTATCGATATATCTTCTGTAAACTTTTTTCTCATGTATTCAGCATTAATTTCTTTATCTAGAACTACTTTAGCCTCTTCTAGCTTTTTAGAATTTATTTCAAAATTTTTCTTCTCCTGAAGAAATTCTCTCTCTTTCTTTATTCTATTCTCTTCTTTAATTCTTAAATTTTCTTCTGTAGGAATTATCTCTAACGCCTTTTTAGTTAGTTGTACTTCTTCAATTTTTTTCTTAATATATTCTTCTTTTAATAGCTCCTTATTTAAAGCTTCCTTAAGTTCTTCTTTATATTTTAATCTTCTATTTATATCTACAGCCTTTGTTAATTGCTTTTGTAAGTCTTCCTGCTGTTCTCTTATACAGTCTAATTTTGTCTTTAAATTCTTCCTTATATCTTCATCCTTATATAATTTTACTTTTGTTAAATCTATTATTTCATCTATTTTCTTATCCTTGGCTTCCTTTAAAGAAAATAAGAGTTCCTCTTCCCCAGCATCTATATTTTTTATGTAGACGTCTCTCTCTTCAGATATCTTAGATATATTTTTATATAATTCTCTCTCTTTTTCTTCCAAGTTTTTTTGAACATACAAAAATGCCTCAGTACCAAAAATCTTTCTAAATATTTTTTCTCTTTCTAAGCTTTCAGCTTCTAAAAGCCTTCTAAATTCTCCCTGTGGAAGCATTACTATTTGTTTAAATTGCTGGCTTGTTATACCTAAAATTTCAGATACTTTTTCATCTACAGATTTAACTCCAGTTAATAGCTTTCCTCCTGGAAGCATTAGTTCAGCTTCTGCACTTTTTTGGATATATCCTTCTCCTCTAGCTTTCTTTTTAAGCTGCTGAGGATATCTTTTTATTTTATACTCTTTCCCATTTAATGAAAATGAAAGCTCCACATAAGTAGATATCACATCCTCTGCAAAATCACTTCTTAAACTATCTTTATCCCTGCTGCTGCCAGAAGCTTCTCCATATAACGCTACACTTAAAGCATCAAATATAGTAGTTTTTCCTGCTCCAGTGGGTCCAGTTATTAGAAATAAATTCTTCTCCTTAAGATTAGTGAAATCTAGTACCTCTTCCTTTGCATAAGGTCCAAATGCACTCATAACTAATTTAAGTGGTCTCATTTATATTATCTCCCTTTGAACTTCTTCTATTACCCTTCTTAAAACTTCCATCCTGCTCTCATCAAGTTCCTTTCCCGTAAGAATCTTATAAAACTCACTAAAGAGCTCTTCTTTAGATTTATTCTTATATCCTTCTTCCGCAGATGTTTTATTATATTCAGAATTTATAAAAGACTCTCTGCTTAAACCCATTATATTAGGGTATACCGCTCTTAACTTGGATATTGGATCTAAAAGCTCTCCCTCATCCGCTAATATTGCAAATACATAATCATCTGTATTGGTTTCTTTATATACGTCCTTACATATCAGTTCATTTAAAGGCCCTTTTATTATTCTTAAATCCCTAAGGGTTCTTAACTCTTTTAGTTCAATATTTAACTCACCAGATTTATCTATATTTACTATGGTAATAGATTTCTTTTGCTTTGCTTCAGAGGTAGAATACTTTAAAAGAGAACCTGAATATCTTATTTTATCTGATCCAACTTTTTGAGGTCTATGTAGATGCCCTAAAGCAACATAATCAAATTCACTGAAAATCTCTGCTGATATTAAATCAGTTCCTCCTATAGAAAGCGGTCTTTCAGATGCTGAAGTAATTAAACCAGCTCTCTCTTCCTGCCCATCTTCATTTACGCTAGTTTTATTATCTTTTATGTAACTCACATAACCGTGAGTTATTAATACGTTTCTTTCACTTCTATCAAAGTTCTTATAAATATCTTCTATAACCTTCTTATATGCTTCTTCATGAGTTTTTATATTTTCATCTCCATAAAGTTCTCTCACATAAGCTGGTTCTGTATAAGGCACCAAGTAAAAATTTACTGTTATTTCATCTTTATCTTTTAACGAAACCTTAGTTATATTTTTATTTAAAACTCCCTCTATATGAAGCCCGCTATTTTTCAAAAGAGAACTTCCAAAAGATAATCTCTCCGGACTATCATGATTTCCTGCTACAGCTAAAACAGGTATTTTTAAATCTAAAACTATTTTGCTTAATACTTTATCTAGAAGATCTACCCCATCAGCTGGAGGAACTGATCTATCATATAAATCTCCTGCTATTATTACAGCATCAGGCCTTTCTTCTTCTACTAAATTTACAAATTCACTTAGTATAAAAGCCTGATCTTCTAACATGCTAAACTCATTTACTATTTTACCTATATGCCAATCAGCAGTATGAATAAATTTCATAAAAATTCCTCCTCTAGATATTCATGTTTCTATTTTATCATAAAAAATCATAAAAATAGAATCCTAATCTACTGACTAGAATTCTATTTGCTCTTATATTATTTATTAGTCTTTTTATTAACTTTCCATATTTCATCTGCGTATTGAAGAATAGTTCTGTCTGAGCTAAATACTCCTGAATTACAAATATTTAGCCAGCATTTTTTAGCCCATTCTAATTTATTTTTATATGATTTATCTACTTTCATTTGCGCTTCTCTATAGTTCTCAAAATCTGCAAACAATAAATAATAATCTTCTTCTAGTAAAGAATCGTATATATCTTTAAAATATCCCTTTCTACCATCACTAAATGTTCCATCAATTAACGTATCAACAACTCTCTTAAGCCCCGGAACCGTTTCATAATATTCTTCTGGACTATAATCCTCTCTTAGCTCTTCTATATCCTCTACTCTTAATCCAAATATAAAGTTATTTTCTTCACCCGCTTCTCTTACTATTTCTACATTGGCTCCATCATAGGTTCCTAAAGTTGGACTTCCGTTTACCATGAACTTCATGTTTCCTGTTCCTGAAGCTTCTTTTCCTGCTGTAGAAATCTGTTGTGATAAATCTGCTGCTGGAAATAGCTTTTCAGCATATGAAACTCTGTAATTAGTAACAAAAATAACCTTCATTTTATTATTTACATCTTTGTCGTTATTAACTAATTTAGCTATCTCATTTATGAATTTAACTATTCCTTTAGCTCTTATATATCCTGGGAAAGCTTTTGCTCCAAATATAAATGTTCTTGGTACAAAATCTACATCTAAGTTTTCTTTAAGTGTAAAATAATGATCTAATATATAGAATGCATTAAGCAATTGTCTCTTGTATTCATGCAGTCTTTTAATTTGAATATCGAATAAAGAATCTGGATTAATATCTATTCCCTCAACTTTTTTAATATATTCTGCTAAATCCTTCTTTTTATTTTTCTTAATTTCAATGAATCTATTTAAAACCTTCTCATCATCTCTAAATTTTTCTAATTCCTTAAGTTTACTTAAATCTAAAACCCATTCTTCACTTCCTAATAATTCAGTTATCAATGAAGATAGCTCTTCATTGGCATATCTTATCCATCTTCTTGGTGTTATACCATTAGTTTTATTATTGAACTTCTCTGGATATAATTTATACCAATCTTTCAGTTCTTGATTCTTTAATATTTCTGTATGAAGCTCTGCAACTCCATTTATAGAATAACCACAATATATAGCTAAATTGGCCATCCTAGTAACTTCTTTACTTATTATAGCTAATTCTTCAATCTCTTCTTTATCATATAACTTCTTTTTAAGCTCTTTTCTAAACTCTTTATCTATAAGCTTAATTATTTCTAATACCCTTGGTATTAAATCCTCTAAATACTCGTTATTCCACTTTTCTAAAGCTTCTGCAAGTATGGTGTGGTTTGTGTAGGCAAAAGTTTTCTGAGCAATTTTTAATGCTTCTCTAAAATTAATTCCCTCTTCATCCACTAAAATTCTTATTAATTCTGGTATTGCTAAAACAGGATGAGTATCATTTAGCTGTATGGAATTTACTATATGAAATTTAGAAAAATTATATCCATACCTTACTTTATATTTTCTTATTATATCCTTTAAAGATGATGAACACATAAAATACTGTTGTTTTATTCTTAGCATTTTTCCGGAATCTGTAGAATCATTAGGATAAAGTACTCTTGAAATATCTTCTGCAGTATTCTTTTCTTCCAATGCCTCTACATATTTTTGATCGTTAAAAAGGTTAAAATCAAAATCATTTATAGGTTCAGCTGCCCATAATCTCAATGTATTTATATTTTTAGATCCATAAGCTATTATAGGAGTATCGTAAGGTATAGCTCTTACTTTCATATCTTTAAATTCAACTATTACCTGCTCATCTTCTTTTCTTACAGACCAAGGATCCCCATACTTAAGCCAATTATCTGCTTCTTCTTCTTGAAAACCATCCATAAATTTTTGTTTAAATAGCCCATGAGAATATCTTATTCCATAGCCGACTAAAGGTATATTCATGGTGGCTGCTGAATCTATAAAGCAGGCTGCAAGTCTTCCAAGGCCTCCATTTCCTAAGCCTGCATCCTCTTCAATTTCCTCTATTCTGTTTAAATCTATATTAAATTCCCTTAATACTTCTTTAACTTCTTTTCTGATTCCTAAACTTATCAGATTATTTCCTAATGCTCTTCCCATTAAATACTCTGCTGATAAATAATAAGCTTTTCTTCCTTCATCATATAACTTAGTAGTTTTATCCCAGTCATCTATTATTTCTTCCATCAAAGCCTTAGAAACTGAATTAAATATCTGATATTCCTTAGCGTCTTCTATAGTTTTTCCATAGCTCATTTTTAAATTTCTAAGTACTGCATCTTTAAAATGTTCCTTATGAAATATCATTTTCTTACCTCCCATATAAGCTTGTAATTTCATTTATTTTATCTGCCAGTTCTCCTGTAAGCTGTTCTGCTTTTGCTCTCCATTTCCAATTCGCTCCTAAGGTAGATGGTGTATTTATTCTAGCTTCACTTCCTAAACCTAAAAAGTCTTGAATAGGTGCTATGGCTAGAGCCCCTACTGAACTCCAAGCTCCTCTAATAAATCCCCAGTTATAGCCTTCATCTTTATTTAACTTTAAGTATTTAACTGCATGAGAAACATCTTCCTTATTCCCGCTGTTTTCAAACCATCCCATAAAGGTATCATTATCATGAGTACCTGTATAAACAACGCAGTTTTTATTGTAGTTATGAGGAAGATAATCACTTTCTTCTCTGGTATCAAAAGCAAATTGTAAAACTTTCATTCCAGGAAATCCTGTTTCTTCTCTAAAGTCTATTACTTCTTGGGTTAAATACCCCAAATCCTCTGCTATTATGTTTATATTTCCTAATGCATCCTTAATTGCCTTAAATAACTTATTTCCTGGTCCCTTTACCCACTTGCCATTTATAGCAGTATCCTCTTCATAAGGAATTGACCAGTAGGACTCAAAACCTCTAAAATGATCTATTCTTATAACATCGTATAACTTTAAGTTTTCTCTTATCCTATTTACCCACCAGCTATAATTAGTTTCATCTAGGTAATCCCAATCATATAGTGGATTTCCCCACAATTGTCCTGTCCTAGAAAAAGAATCTGGAGGACATCCAGCTACCCTTATAGGTATCTTCTTATCATCAAGCATAAATATTTCACTAAAAGCCCATGCATCTGCACTATCTTCTGATACATATATAGGTATATCTCCAATAATATTTATCCCTAAACCATTGGCATATCCTTTCAATGCATTCCACTGCTTATAAAAATGATATTGAAGAAATACCCAGTAGTTAACTTCATCTTCTAATTCTTTAGAGTATTTGTTCATAGCCTCTTTTTCTCTTAACTTAATATCCTCTGGCCACTTTTGCCAAGACTTTAAGTCAAACTTATTTTTAAGAGCCATAAATAAACTATAATCTTCTAACCATACTTTATTTTCTGACTTGAATTCCTCTATAAATTTCCTATCTCTATTCTTATTGTTACTGTAGGCCTTTTTTAAGACCTCCATTTTATTCTTAAATATTTTATAGTAATTTACCTCATCTTCATTTTCACCCAAATCAATATCTTTAAAATCTCCTTTCTCTAGTATTCCATCTTTAACTAGTATATCTAAGTCTATAAAGTATGGATTACCTGCAAAAGCTGAAAATGATTGATAGGGAGAATCTCCAAAACTCGTAGGCCCTAAAGGAAGTAGCTGCCAATACTTTTGACCAGCTCTCTTAAGAAAATCTACAAAATCAAAAGCTTCTTTTCCGAAAGTTCCTATTCCATATTTATTAGGAAGAGATGTAATATGCATTATTATCCCGCTGCTTCTTTTCACCTGACTCACTCCTTATTTTATTGATCCATGCATTACTCCTTTTATAATATGTTTTTGCATTATAAAGTAGAATATTACTATTGGTATCATTGCGATAATTAATCCTGCTAAAGCTAAATCCCATCTCTTAGAGAATTGTCCAAAGAAGTAGAACATCTTAAGAGGAATAGTCTGCCACTCTGGCCTATTAATTACTAATTGAGGTAATAGGAAATCATTCCATATCCACATAGAATTCAATATAGCTACTGTTACTGTTATTGGTTTTAATAGTGGAAATACTATAAGCCAAAAGCTTTGAAATTTATTACATCCATCTATAAGTGCAGATTCTTCAATTTCTTTTGGTATGCTTTTAATAAATCCATGATATAGGACAATTGAAAGTGGCGCTCCAAATCCTAGATACATAAATACTAATCCTGGCCTATTTAATAGATGAAGTTTTCCTCCTATATTTACAAGAGGTAACATTACTGACTGGAATGGTATAAGCATTGCAGCTGAAAAGGTAAGAAATATAATTGTACTTATTTTACTCTTAGTTCTAACTAATATCCAAGCAGCCATTGATGTAAATATAATTATTACCACAACTGAAGCCACTGTAATAATCAAAGAATTTTTAAAAGAATTAAAAAAATCTAATTTTGTAAAGGCACCAGAATAATTCTCTAAAGTAAAATTTTCTTCAGGTAAACCCATAACATTACTGAATATACCCTTCTGAGTTTTAAAAGAATTAACTATCACAATATAAAATGGAGATATAAAGATTATTCCTAATACTATACTTATTAATCCCACAATAAAATTGGTTCTTCTTTTACTTTTCATTACATCTCTACCTCCTTCTTCTTACTAAAATACATTTGAGTTAAAGATATTGCTGCAACTGTTATTAAAAATATTATTGCTTTTGCTTGAGCTAATCCAAACTCATTAAACTTAAAAGCTGTATTGTATATATTCATAGCTAACATTTCTGTTGATTTGAAAGGTCCTCCTCCTGTAAGAGATAGGTTTTGATCATATAGTTTAAACGAATTTGATAGGGTTAGAAATACACCTACTGTAAATCCTGGCATTACTAATGGTAATATTATGTTCTTTAATCTTTGGAATGCACTTGCGCCATCTATTAATGAAGCTTCTATTACATCATCTGGAATATTTTGAAGAGCTGATATATAAATAACCATCATATATCCTGACATTTGCCATGACATAAGAATAGCTAATCCTAAAAAGCCTGTAGATTGATTAGATAACCACCCCTCAAAAAAGTTTATACCGGTTAAGTTTCCTATGGCATCAAAGCCTTTAGTAAATATGAATTGCCATACAAAGCCTAGTATAAGACCTCCTATTAAATTAGGTAAAAAGAATATACTTCTTAATACATTAGATACTTTAAGCCCCCTTGTAACTAACATAGCCAAAGTAAACCCAATTACATTTATAGAAATTATTGATACTATAGCAAACTTAGCTGTAAACCAAAAGGATTGAAAGAAATCCGGATTATTCTTAAACAAATCTATATAATTTGCTAGTCCAACCCAACTTGGATCTCCTATACCATTCCAAGACGTGAAAGATATGTATATACCAAAAATCATAGGTATTAATACAACGATAGAAAATGCTAATATTGCTGGTCCGATAAACAGCCAAAACCATAGTTTATCCTTTAGCCCTTTTGAGAGTGACTTTTTAGTTTGTACATTTTTACTATTCTTATACATTATCATTATATTTCTCCCCCCAAGTATATTTTTACGGGGGAGAAGTTTCCCCCGTTTTCATATCTTATTTTCTACTTTCTTGCCACTTTGCTTGTGAATCCTTAATTGCATCTTCCCAAGTTGATTGTCCATCTAAATACTTTTGAATATTTGTTCCTACAGTATCCATTCCCCAAGCTGTTGGATATCCCATAAATACCCAAGGTGTTGTTTTTCCTTCTTCTGAATACTTAGCAACTGCTTTTCCTAATGAATCTTGTGGTTTAACATTTTCAAATCCTTTATATGCAGGTATAAAGAAGAATTTATTTACCACATAGTCTTTACCTTTATCAGATGTATATAACCATTCTAAGAAGTCTTTAGCTGCTTCTTTTACCTTATCATCTGCTCCACTGTTTACAGCCCAATACATAGGTACTCCTACTGGAATAGTATCTTCTTTTCCGCCTTCTATTGACATAGGCAATATGTCTAAGTTCTCAGCAACTTTTGGATCTACACCATTAACGGCATTATATATCCAGTTACCTTGTTGAACTATTGCAACTCTTTCTACAGCTAAGCCCTCTTCAACTTGATTACTGTATTTTACTGCGTTTAATTTTCCTTTTGATGTTCCATTACTTGAGTAAGTAGCTTGTAAGTCTATTAATTTCTTAAAACCTTCACCATATTTAAATTCAACAGTTTTTGATTCAAAAGCAGCTAAATCACTTGTAAATTCTTGTGATAATGCAGCATTTGATGTGTGTAATCCAGTTACCCAGGTTTCTGATGCTGGCAATTCAAATACAGCTTCAAGATTAGGGAATTGAGATTTTAAAGCACCTGATTTTATTTTTTCATCTAAAATTTTAACTGCTTCCTCTAAAGTTTTATAAGAATTTATCTTAGATGAATCGATTCCAGCAGCCTTAAAAATTTCCTTATTGTATATAAGTCCATATCCTTCAACACTCATAGGCGCTGCATATACTTTTCCATCTACAGTTACACCATTAAGTGTTCCTGAAACAGCATTTTTAACCCAATCCTCTCCACTTAAATCTTCAAGTTTACCTATCCAATCCTTTATGTCCTGAGGGCCTCCCACATTATATATAGCTGGCTCTTGACCTGATTGAAATTTAGCTTTTAATGCTGCACCATAGTCATCGCCTCCGCCTACTGTACTAAGATTAATTTTTACGTCTGGATGATCTTTCATATAATCGTTTACTGCATTTTGAAGCTCATCGTGTATTTCAACCTTAAATTGAAAAATGTCAACTTGAACTTGTTTTGCAGAATTAGAATTTCCTTTTGAACAACCAGTTAATGCAACACTTAAGCTAAGCACAACTGTGGAGATAATAGTAAAAATTTTTTTTCTTCTCATATTTCTTTCCCCCTGAAATTTTATTTATTAAAATCTATCTACAAAAATGTAGACAGATTTTTAATCATTAATTACTTTATGTTCTTACAAGACTCCCTTTCAATAAGAGTTGTATCTAAACTAATATGTTTATGTTCAGACTTATTATTAAGTAAATTAAATAATAGGTCCACGCTTTTTTCTCCCATTTCATATCCAGGCTGTAAAATGGTTGTCAATGCTGGTTCATAATATTTGCCATAATCTATTCCATCCATTCCCATTACAGATAGATCTTCTGGAACTCTATATCCTCTAGATCTAGCTGCTTTTATAGCTCCTATTGCCATAATATCCGATATAGCAAATACTGCAGTCATATCCTTATTATTATCTAATAATTCATTCATAGCATCATAGCCTGATTGGAAATCATAGTGACCTTTTTTAGATATTAATGTATCTTCAAAATTTAAGCTATTATTTTTTATAGCCTTTCTATATCCTTTAATTCTTAATGGTCCTACAATTGTATCAGTTTTATCCGTTGATATAATTCCTATTTTTTTATGTCCTAATTTACATAAATAATCTACAGCCTTATAAGCAGCCTTACTATTTTCGATACCTATTGAAGAAAACTTATCCTTAAATTTTACATCTTCGATATATACTGAAGTTAAAACCATAGGTATTCTTAAGTTATCTAGTATTTCTTCATTAAAATCGTTAAAATTTCCTCCTAAACATATAATACCTACAAGTTTCTTTTCTTTGGCTAGTTCTACAGCTAATTCTAAATCATTTATGTAAGGATCATTATTATAATGGAGGATTACACTGTACCCCTTTTCATCAATCTTATCACTGATAATTTTCACTATTTCTGAGAAAAAGGGATTAAATATACCTTTCACCAAAAGACCTACACTATTTGTATTATTTCTCTTTAAATTTCTAGCGCTGTTATTAGGTATATAATTGCACTCTTTAATAACCTTCAATACTTTTTCTCTTGTTTCACTTCTTACCTCTGGATTATCATTTAAAACTCTAGAAACTGTTCCAACTCCTACTCCAGCTAATTTTGCTATATCCTTTATAGTAACCATATAATCATCCCCAACGTATTTTTATAAAAATTCAAAAACCTTCATGAAACGATTCCAGAACTATTCGGAACCGTTTCCGAAACTATAATAAAATTATAGCATCTATGTAAAGGTTTATCAATATAATTTTGAGAAATTTTTAATTATTTTCTTTTGAAAAAAGAGCTATTTTTTATAGCTCTTAATCATAAAATATACTTATATGAATTTCAAAAATCATTTTTTCTTCATTATACTTGATAAAGACCTCCCCTTGATGCAGGCCTATTATACTCTTTACTATAGCCAAACCTAATCCAGAACCTTCAACTTTTAAACTTTATAAAAAATAAGAGCATTGCTTTTAAACAACACTCTTATACTCTTATTCACAATATATCTGAACTAAATTTATTATTACTTCTACAGCCTTTTCCATGGACTCTATAGGAACATATTCATACTTACCATGGAAGTTCTCTCCCCCAGCAAATATATTAGGTGTTGGTATTCCCATAAATGATAGTCTAGCTCCATCTGTACCACCTCTTATAGGTCTTATATCAGCTTTAACTCTAGCTCTTTCCATAGCCTTTTTAGCATGATCTACTACAAACATAACCGGCTCTATTTTTTCCTTCATGTTTCTATAACTTTCTGTTATCTCTATATTTACTAAATCCATTCCGTATTTACTATTTATAGCATGCTGCTTTTCTTCTAACACCTTTAATCTTGATTTATATATCTCAAGAGAAAAGTCTCTTATTATATAAGTTAAAGTAGTTTCCTCTACTCCACCTTCTATTCCTACTAAATGATAAAATCCATCATAACCTTCTGTTTTTTCTGGAACTTGATGTTTAGGTAGAAGATCTGCATATTCCATAGCTACAGTCATAGAATTAATCATTTTATTAAATGCATATCCTGGATGAACATTTCTTCCTTTAACGACTACCTTAGCACTTGCAGCATTAAAGTTTTCATATTCAAGCTCACCTATTCTTCCACCATCCATAGTGTAGGCATATTTAGCTCCAAATTTCTCTACATTAAAGAATTTAGTTCCTTCTCCTATTTCTTCATCTGGAGTGAAGGCTATTCTTATTTCTCCATGCTTAATTTCTGGATGTTCTATTAAATATTCTATTGCTGTTATGATTTCTGCTATTCCAGCCTTATCATCAGCACCTAAAAGAGTAGTTCCATCTGTAGTTATTAAAGTTTTTCCCTCATAAAGTTTTAGCTCTGGGAAGTTTTTTGGAGATAATACTACATTTTTTTCTTTGTTTAATATTATATCTCCACCCTTATAATCAACTATTTGAGGATTTACATTTTTACCTGTCATATCTGGAGATGTATCCATATGCGCAATAAATCCTATAACTGGTACTTTTTTATCTATATTGCTTTCTAAAGTAGCATACACATAACCATGTTCACACATTTCTACATTTTTAAGACCTAAAGTTTTTAATTCCTCAACTAAAATTTTAGCTAAGTCAAACTCACCTTCAAAACTTGGAGTTGTGCCTGTACTTTCATCAGCTGTTGTATTAATTTTTACATATTCTAAAAATCTATCTTGAACCTTTTTCATAATTTATACTCCTTTTTAACCTATTATAAACAATTCCTCTTCTGTAACTTCTTTCTTTATAAGCTTTAACGCTAGGTATATATAAACCATAGAAACAGCTAAAAATATAAGACTAAACATAGGTACTCTTACATTTGCAGATACAAATATAGTATCTATTATTACTGGCAATGTAATAGAATATAAGGATATTCTATATAGTCCTTTAAATTTAATTTTCACCTTAACAATATAGCTAACTACAGTTCCAACTAAGGTTATAATTAATGCCCATAGTAGGTTTCCTATAAAACCACCTATTGTATAAATAAGCAATACAAAAATCCATACTATACTAGCAGCATTTAATATATTGATTACATCTCTAGGATATATATTAGTTGTTATATCTGAAAAATTCTGAACAGTTTGTTGCCCATTATTGTTGATTATAACTCTATCTTTAAAAATCAAAACTGAATTTATATAGTTTTCTAGATTAAGATCAGATAGATTTTTTTGTCCAAAAGAATCATATGTATAGCTAGTGTCAACTAATACTAATACACCTTCCTCTTTTATAAGTATAGGATTTTCCCCAACGGTTAATTCTCCATTTTCTAATTTAAAAGTGTCTTCATTTTCAGTTAGATAATTTTTAGTTTCATTTATAGCTTTTTGAATATTTCTAGATACATTAAATCCTTTAATGCCACCAAGTATTATAGACAATAACAAAATATATATTATAGCCTTACTTGTTCTTTCTTTCAAAAAGACCAAATAACTTTTTATATCTATAATACTTTTTATAAACTTCTCTGCTACATTCATTTTCTTCATAAAAAGTTTCCCCCTTAAATTTCCATATCATTTCTATTATACTATACTTTGAATCAATCTTCTATATTAATTACCACTCCTTTAAATGCTATAAAAACATATATAAATCCAATGATCAAATAAATATAATTTGTAAATAATAAAGATATATTTAAAAACCTTAAAATAGCTCCTAAAATTATCCCTGTTGTAATAGAGTATAAACTCATTTTATAAATATTTCTATATTTTAGCGGCCATCTTAATAAAGCATTAATAATTACCCCAGCTAAAGATATTATAAATGCTGAAAATAAATTTAAAACTATCATCAAAACTGGGGTTACAAATTCAATTAAATAAGCTCCCATTTTTAACTTAGGTAAAAGTTCTTGTGTTTTTTCTTTATCTAAGTTAATCCACTTAAAAAAATCATAGGTTGCTTGATCTATATTAATATTACTTTTTTTATAAAAAAGCTTATCTTTCAAAATTAAAATACATTTATCATATTCATCAAGTTTACTTTCTGTTGTTTCTCCTGAAGTATCTATGATTATAGTAGGTTTTTTAGCCTTTTTTATTATTATTGGTTCCTTTTCTTTTACATCTAAAATCCCATTGTATAAGGTAAACTCAGGAAAACCATTTCCCACCTCACCTTCTATAAGATTAATAAAATCTAAATAATCTCTAGCTGGCGTCATAAAACTAATAAGTCCAGTGATAACAGTTATAGATATCATGTATATAAAAGCTCTTACAAGACTTTCATTTATTAAATTATAATATTCTCCTGGCTTAAAAATACTTATAAAAAACGATTTAACAAAATTTATTTTTTTCATGTTTTCACCTAATCTTAATTCTTTTTTTATATTATTACCATTTTGCCCAATATTAAAATTAATAACTATATTTCCTATAAAATGATTATTAATAGAATTTTTGGTAATACTTTTTAAAGAATTCTTTATTAGGAGGTTCTGCTTATGCGTAAAAAATCATCACTTAAGACTTTAATAAAGGATAATAAAGGTTTTATATTTATATATCTAACCTTAGTTACCTTGGCTACCTCCCTTATAGTAGCTTCAGTTATTTCATATAACTACTTAATTAGTGCCTTTAGATCTCAATTTAATAATGGTCAATATAGTTCTGCTAATAATATAATCATTAATCAGCAAAAATATAATCCAGTTAAAACTCTATTAATAAATAGAGATTTACAGAAATTTTTAAGGCAGTTTTTTGATGATGTAGTATCATCCTATGACAATAAGGAACTCGGTGAAAATGAAGCTTTATTTTTAGTTAAAGAGGTAGAAAGTTACGGTTTTTTTAATGAAGATATACAATCATTTAAAACCTCTTTACCAACTATTAAAGAGTCCGAAGATAATTTAAAAAATGGAATCACTAGCTTAAATAATGAGCAATACAAGGAAGCTATTGATAGTTTCTCTAAAGTATCTCTTTTTGATTCCAACTATAAATCAGCATTAGAATATAAAAAAGAAGCTTTTAATAATTATAAAGTATCAATAATAGATAAAAGTAAAAAATTAGCTGAAGATAAATATTATACTAAGGCCATTGACTTAATCAATAACAACTTAGGTGAATACATATCTCAGGATAAAGAAATAGAGGATCTACTAGCATCTTATGAAAGCGATAAAAAGAGTTATCTTGCTTCAACGGGTAAAAATTCTTCTACTGTCGCTGCATCAGCATCTTTACCTGTAATAAGTTCAAGTAATATCAATACCTTAAATCTAAGTAGTTCAACATCAATGCTTATATATGTTAATAAAAATACTCAAAAAACTTATGTTTATAAGGGATCTAAAAATTCTTGGAAGTTAGACAAAACCTTTTCTTCCTCTACTGGTATATCTGGAAAAGATACTCCTTCTGGTATATTTGAAGTTTTAGAAAAGGGTGAATGGTTTTTCTCAGAAAAATATGAACAAGGTGGTAAGTATTGGGTGCAGTTTAAAGGAGATTACTTATTCCACTCACTACCATTTGCTGAAGATAAAAAAACTATATTAGATACAACTTTAGGCAAACCATCTTCCCATGGCTGTATAAGGCTTGATGTCGCTAATGCTAAATGGCTATATGAAAATGCTAAAAAGGGAACTAAGGTAATAATAAACTAAGAAGGTGGCTCAATATATTGAGCCGCTTTTTTAGTTTATTTTTATATTTTCCTTTTAAAATATCTTTTTTTAATATCTTTAGAAATTTCTGTACACTTGTACAACTGTACACTTAAGTTTTTTGTACAATCGTACATTCGTACAAGTGTATAATCGTACACCTGTACATCTGTACAATTGTACATTCATAATATAAATTATCTTAGGTAAATGCTTAACTAATACTTGTTTAAAACACTTAAGTACTCTTCTACAAATTTTTATATCATTTACTTAGCTACTTTAGCATAAACCCTCTATCTTATGGTAACAAATATATAGATAAGTTTTAATGATAGGAGTTGATTATATGAAAACCATAGGTGATAATCCAATTTGGACCAGTGTAAATCCAATAAGTTATCATTATCCTAGTTTAAATGAAAATATTGATTGTGATGTTGTTATTGTTGGTGGAGGAATATCTGGAGCTTTATGTTGTTATTACTTTGCTAAGGCAGGTATAAAAACTGTTTTACTTGAATCAAATATTCTTGGTTATAGCAGTAGTTCTTGTTCTACCTCTATCCTTCAATATGAAATTGATTCAAATATTTCAGGTTTAAGTAGTAAGCTCGGAAAAGAAAAAGCATTTGAGGCTTTTTCTGAAACCCTTCAAGCTTTTAATGATTTAAAGGATATAATAAATGAATTAAATATTGATTGTGACTTTAAAGCTGTTCCATCTTTACTTTATACTAATAAACCTGCACATTCACAGGCATTAAGAAATGAATATAATCTTAGAAAATCTGCTGGATTTGATGTTCAGTATATAGACTTCAATAATTCTAGAGATTATTTTCCATTCCCCATTTATTCAGGAATACTTTCTCACGAAGGTTCTGGAATCGTTGATCCTTACAAATTAATAAATGCTTTAATAAGAAATGCTTTTGATAATGGGGCTAGAGTTTTTGAACATACTCCTGTAGATAATATAAAAGCTCTTTATACAGGTGTTTTAGTAAATACCCCTAAAGCCAAAATAAATGCAAAAAAAGTTATTATTGCTACTGGTTACGAGGCTATAGAAGATTATCATATACCTAATCAAAAATTAACTAGAAGTTTTACTATTAGTACAACAAAATTTCTAAATGAAAATGAAGAAGTTTGGTATAAAAACTCTATAGTTAGAGATATGAGTGATCCTTATACATACCTTAGACCAACTGTAGATGGTAGGATATTAATAGGCGGAGAGGACATAGATAATTTAGAATATAATGATGAATTAAATTCTAAAAAATATCTAATACTAGAAAAGAGATTAAGAGATTTGCTCTGTTCTCCTAAAGATTTTAAGATTGAATTCCAATTTAATGGTGTATTTGATGATACAAATGATAGTCTTCCTATAATAGGAGAAAATCAAGACTTTCCAAATCACTATTTTTGCTTAGGCTACGGTTCTAATGGAATTTTATATTCAACCTTTGGAGCAAAGATGCTATTAGATCTCTATCTTAATCAGAATGCCTCCCACTTGGACTTATTTGAATTTAGTAGAAATACTATCTAGAGCTATTGCACTAAGAAATTAGTGCAATAGCTCCTTTTTTTATTTAATGTTTTTGTAGTAAAATTAATTGAGGTGATTTATATGGTTATTCTTTATCCTAAAGATGTTCAATACGTTATAGATACATTAACTAAAAATAATTACGAAGCTTTTTTAGTTGGAGGATGTGTTAGGGATATTCTTTTAGGTTCAAAACCTAAAGACTATGATATAACAACAGATGCTCTACCTGAGCAGGTCATGTCATTATTTTCTAAAACAGTACCTACTGGCTTGAAACATGGAACAGTGACTGTTTTAATTAATGATACTCCATATGAAGTTACAACCTATAGAATTGATGGTGATTATAAAGATAATCGAAGACCAGAAGATGTGCAGTTTGTTTCTTCACTTAAAGATGATCTTTCTAGAAGAGACTTCACGATAAATGCTTTAGCTTATAACAATAAAGATGGTCTACAAGACTTTTTTAATGGCACAGCGGACTTATCTTCAAGACTTATTAAAGCTGTAGGTGATGCTGATAAGCGCTTTAATGAAGATGCTTTAAGAATGCTTAGAGCTATACGTTTTTCCTGTCAGCTTAACTTTAATATAGAATTAAAAACACTAAAAGCTATAGAAAAAAATAGTTCTCTTATTTTAAATATAAGCTCTGAAAGAATACGAGATGAACTTTGTAAAATCCTAACTTCACCTAATCCTGCTAAGGGATTTAGAATTTTAAACTCTACAGGTATACTTAAATATATACTTCCTGAGCTTCAAAAGGCTGTTGGTTTTGACCAAAAAACGCCTTATCATGATAAAGATATATTTGAGCACACTCTTTCTGTTGTAGAAAAAGTTCCTAATAATTTAACCTTAAGATTAGCTGCCCTTTTTCATGATATAGCTAAACCACAATGCTTTTTTATAGGAGAAGATGGTATAGGACATTTTTATGAACATCAAAAGGTAGGAAAAGATTTATCTAAAAATATACTAAAAGGCCTATCCTTTGATAATGATACTATAGACAAGGTTTCTAGCCTTGTTAGAGAACATATGAGTATACTTTTTAATCCCAAATCAGCAGCTATTAAAAGGTTAATTAATAGAGTAGGAAAAGATCTTATATTTGATTTATATGAATTACAAAAAGCAGACATCTTATCTTCTGCACCTCCATTTATAGCTTTAGAAGCTTTGGAGTCTACTAAAGAAAAAACAAAAGAAATTTTAGAAGCAGATGAGCCTTTAGATAAATCTTCTTTAAATATAAATGGAAACATATTAATGAAATCTTTAAATATAAAACCTGGAAAAATAGTTGGAGAAATAATTGATTATCTTATGAATAAAGTTATAGATGAGCCTAACTTAAACACTGAAGCTGATTTATTAGTTTTAGCTAGGGATTATATAAATGATAAAACAAACCCTTAGGAATATTTAAAATCCTAAGGGTCTCCTTTTTATATCTTAACTTCTTTGTCTACATTAAATAAATATAGATATCTTTCTTTAACTTTTTTACCTGTTATTTTTTCTAAAGCCTCTTCATAGTAGTCTAGTTGTAATCTATACCTATCTATTATTTCCTCTACACCTTTTTCTCCTACATAATCTGTTTTATAGTCTAGAAGAACTATTCCGTCCTCTTCTTCAAAGTAGGCATCTATTACTCCTTGAAGTCTTACCTTCTCAGTTTCATATTCTTTAGGAAGAGTTTTATCAAAATTTAAGGCACTTATTTCTGTATAGAATGCTAATTCCCTATTTACTTCTCTACCTTCTTCAAAAGCCCTCTTCATTCTCTGCCCTAAATTACTATTCATAAAGTTTAATATTTTCTTTATGTTTATTACTTTACTTTCATCTTCTCTCAGTAAGTCTCTTGCTATTAAGTCTTCTATTTGCTCTTTTATATCACTGTATGAATTACTTTTTCCTAACTCTAACTTCTGCATAAAGAAATGAACTATGGTTCCTCTCTCTGCTGGGGATAATCCTCTCTCTTCTTGTAGGAATACTGGTTTTACTACTTTCTCAACCTTAAATACATCATAAGTAGCTTCTTCTTGTAAATCCTCATAAGCTCTTTTCTTTAAATCAGATACTGATATATTGGAAGGAAGTAAAGACGACTCTCTATACTTATACTTGAAGCCTAGTCTTCTTTCTATCTCTCTATTTATGGATTTATATTCTTTATTTATAAACAATTCTTTTTCTTCATTTTTATCCACAGCAATAAAACTTTCTTCCACAGGCATTTGAGATTTTCTCCACAAGTTTATATTCCAGTGAGAATTATCAAGGCTTAAGTTTTCCACAAAGTTATTTTCGCCTCTCAATATACCTCCATCTTTATGTCGGCATAAAGCTAAGGCTATCCAGTCTAAAAAGCTTCTTTTCTTCAGTACCTCTGATGGAGCTATTTTATTATCCCCTAAGGCTGCTGACCGTCTCCATTTATCTACGCTTCTATCAAAATTAGTTATAGCTCCTGTTATTATAAGCTTTTCCTTAGCTCTAGTTAAGGCTACATAAAGTATTCTCATTTCCTCTGATAAGGCTTCTACTAAGAATTTTTTCTTTATAGCATTTTTAGCTATAGATGGATAAGATACTCTTCTTTCTACGTCTATAACCTGAGGCCCAAGCCCCAGATCTTCATGGAAAAGAACTTCTTTATTTAAATCCATAAGATTAAATTGTTTTCCACAACCACTTAAAAATACTACTGGAAACTCAAGTCCTTTACTTTTATGAATGCTCATTATTCTTACTACATCTTCATTTTCACCAAGAATTTTAGCACTTCCCATATCACCAGAGGAGCTTCTAAGTCTATGAATGAAGTTTATAAAATTAAATAATCCTTTAAAGCTAGTTCTTTCAAATTGCCTAGCTCTTTGGAATAATATTCTTAAATTAGCTTGCCTTTGTATTCCATTACTCATAGCTCCTACATATCCATAATAAGATGTATCCATGTATAGATACCATATGAACTCATCTATAGGAGTATATATAGCCTTTTCTCTCCAACGTTTTGTACTCTCTATAAAATAGATGCATTTTTCCTTTAGGCTTTGCTTTACTTCTTTTTCCCCTAAAACTATTTTTTCTATAGTTTCAAAGTAGTAGTCCTCTTCTCCTATAATTCTTAAATCCGCAAGTTCTTCCGCTGTAAAAGAAAATATAGGGCTTCTTAAAGTTGATATTATAGGAACATCTTGAAGTGGATTGTCTATAACTTGAAGTACAGAAAGTATAGTTCTTATTTCTATGGTTTCAAAATATCCACTTCCAGTATCAGCATAGATTGGAATCCCCATAGCTCCAAGTTCTTCTAAGAAAGTATCCGCCCAGTTTTTAGTTGCTCTTAAAAGAATTACTATATCTTTAAATCTTATTTTTCTATATTCTCCAGTACCTTTATCTAAAACCTTATATATACTTCCATCCTTGGGATTCATAAGATTATTAATCCTATTTCCAACTATTCTTGCCTCTATTTGAACAGCAGTTAAATCCTCTTCTTCCTCAGAATCTATCTCTATTTCTTCTGTAACTTCATATTCTTCTTTTTCTTCTTCTCCACTTTTATCTATTATATGAAGTTCAATATCTCCAGCTACCTGTACCCCTTCTTCTTCAGGATATCCATAGCTAGCTCCTAAATTTAAAGCTTCTTTCTCATCATATTCAAGCTCTCCCACAGTAGTTGACATAAGCTGAGTGAATATAAAGTTAACTCCGTTTATAACTTCCTCTCTACTTCTAAAATTTTTATAGAGCAGTATTTTTCTATTTTTATCTGTTTCTTCAGTTCCATAGCTATTGTATTTCTCTAAGAACAGCTCTGGTTTTGCTTGCCTAAACCTATATATACTCTGTTTTACATCTCCAACCATAAACACATTAGGATTTTCTAATTCTTTTCTTGAAACAAGATTTATTATAGTCTCTTGTACATTGTTAGAGTCCTGATATTCATCTACAAGCACTTCATTAAACTTCTCTCTTAAAGAACTTGCAACTGAAGAAGGTTTTATTACCCCCTCTTCCTCATCTATAAGAATCCTTAAACATAAGTGTTCTAGGTCATTAAAGTCTAAAACTCCTCTTTCTCTTTTTTTTGCTTCATATCTATTCTTAAAGTCTATTACTAAGTTAGAAAGAGACTTCATAAGAGGATATAGAAGTTTTAACCCTTCTAATATTTCTTCTGGAGCTACATTAAAGGCCCCATCTCCCATTTTTGATATAGATTTTTTCACTTCATCTCTAATCTTTTTTACTCTTTCTTGAGTATCTGGATCTTCAACATTTTTAGCTAGAACTCTTTTAAGGGTTGAAAATTTTACTAAGCTTATTCTTAGGTGTATATCTTTTAAGGAACCTTCCTCTAAACTCACTCTTATATTATTAAGAATATTAATATCATCATTAAGATTTTCCCCATAAGGTTCTAGTCCTCCGCTGTTTTCAGCTAGGTCTAACGCTATATAGAGATTTTTTATAAGACTGTTTAGTTCAAGAAGTACTGATTCCTTTAATACCTTTATCCAAGGAGTGTTTTCTAATTCCTCTTCATTATCTATATTAAAATCTTCTGATTTCTCTTTAAGCCAGTTTTCTGGCCAAGGACCACTCATTGAAAACTCATAGAGATTTAAAACTAACTCTTGTAGTTTTTTATCATCTTTACCACTTCCATAAGCATCTAAAAGAAGTATAAATTCTTTATTCTCCTGATCATATTTTTCTTCAAAAAGCTCTGTTAAAGTTTCAAGCTTCATTAAGGTTCCTTCAGTATCATCACTTATTCTAAAGGCTGGGTCCAAATCTATATGATGAAAGTTATTTTTTATTGTATCTAAACAGAAAGAGTGCATGGTAGTTATATTTGCTTTACTTAATAATGTTAGTTGCCTTTGAAGGTTTTTAGAGTTAGGTTCTTGCTCTAACTCTTTAGATATGGCATCAGCTATTCTTTCTCTCATTTCTCCAGCTGCTGCTGAGGTAAAAGTAACAACTAATAATTTATCAATATCAACTGGATTTTCTTTATCAGTTATTATTTTTATTATTCTCTCAACCAAAACAGCTGTTTTACCTGAACCAGCAGCTGCTGCTACTAAAAGGTTGCAATCTCTAGTTTTAATAGCCTGAAGCTGCTCTTCTGTCCATTTAGTCGCCATTACTCTTCCCCTCCTTCTTCATTACTTTTTATATCTTCCTGCATTTCTTGCCATACTTCTTCTTTTTTCTTTAACTTAATTAGCTTATATTTATTATCTTTTAAGCTAGTATCAAACTGACATACTGATGAGTAATCACAAAAATCACAGTAAGCAAAATTACTTTCCTTAGCAGGATTTATCTTTATGTTACCTTTAAGCATATCTGAACATATTTCTTTTATCT
The DNA here is from genome assembly GCF_002320975.1 of Clostridium sp. UBA1652. Classification (NCBI taxonomy): domain Bacteria; kingdom Bacillati; phylum Bacillota; class Clostridia; order Eubacteriales; family Clostridiaceae; genus Clostridium; species Clostridium sp. UBA1652. The sequence goes on along the minus strand of NZ_DCLI01000039.1, from coordinate 9,837 downwards.
TATAGTTAACGTACTTCCTTAAGGTTTCAAACTGCTCTTCAGTAGCAACTGAGCTTGTGGAAGAAACATCTCCATCCTTTTTTATTCCTGCTGGTATAACGACAGAATAAAGTCCTGGATCATTATCCATAGCTTTTATTATCTTAGGATCTTTAAGTACTAATCCATCCATTTTAAATGAGGATAGAACCTTCTTTTGTATTTCTTCTTCAGTTATTCTCTTTTCAGCTGCTATAAGTGGATCATCTATCCTAAAATACAATATAGCTCCTGGAAGAGTACTTTTATTTAAGAAGTATTTAGAATTCTTTATTAAAGCATCTAAATATACTAAAAGTTGAATCTGAAGTCCATGATAAAGTTTTGTTAAGTCAAACTTCTTACTACCTGACTTATAATCAATAACCCTAATATAGCTTTCTCCATCTATATCCGCTACATCAACTCTATCAACTCTTCCTACTAGAGATACTTCTTCACCATCATCAAGTTTGATTTTTATAGGTTCTGCATCCTTAAAACTTGAGAACTCAAACTCATTTTTATAGATTTCAAAAGTGCTTCTTTTCATATGTTCAGATACTGCTGATACAGATTTAGATAATATTCTTTTAAATCTATCTGTAAAATACTTATATCTTTTTGAGCTATTTAATATAAACCCTTGATTTTCATCTAGTTTTTTATCTACAAGCATAGAAATTATATTGCTACACTTATCCTTATCAAGTTCACTCCAGTTTAGCTTTTTATCTCTTACGTAAGTAGTAAATCCATCTAATATCTCGTGCATAAAGGAACCCAAATCTGGCGCTGAAAACTCATATATCTTTCTATCTTTTGCTTTTAATCCATATTGAACATAATAAGAAAATGGGCACTGAGCATATTTTTCAAGCCTAGAAACTGAAAATAGAAGTTTTCCATTTTGGGAGGAGTATATCTTTCTAGCTTTATCTTTAGGTAAATCTTCATCTTGATTTGTATAATTTAAAGCTCTTTCAAGATTTTTAGCTTTTTGCTTCCACTTATCCTCTTTCTTGTACCAGCTATAAACCTCTCCCCAATATTCCTCTACAACCTCTTCATCATAGTCTCTTCTTACTGCTCCTATAAGTTCATTAAAGGTTGGAATAGGCGCAACTATCTTATCAAAATCATGAGTCTTTTTATTTATATCACTATCCTCAATTAACTTAGGAAATAATTTTTTTATTCTAGGTATTATTATTGAAGGCCTTAAGGACTTTCCTTCAAAATCTGCCATAGGATAGGTTATTATTAATCTTTCACTTGATATTGTTAGAGCTGTATAAACTAATAGCTGCTCTTCAAATGCTTTTGCTTTTGAATCAGATGCTAATGTTACCCCTTTATTTTTTAATAACTCTCTATCTCTGTCAGACAGTATTCCTTCATCTTTCGTAGTCGCTGGAATAACCCCATCATTAACTCCTATTAAGAATAAAATTCTTACCTCTTTACTTCTAACTCTTGTTATGTCTCCTACTGTTACCTCATCTAAGGATAATGGTATAAGTCCTAACTCATATTTCTCAAAACCTCCAGTTAATACTTTCGAGAATTTCTTTATATCCATTTTCTCATTTCCCATTACATCTACAGCTTGATCTAAAACTTCCATTACTATGGAAAGAATTTGAGAATATTCTTTTTCTTTATCTTGAATACCTTCTTCATTAAACTTGTCTATCCAACTTGATACCCTGTTTACTGCATTTATCTCAGTTAAAAAGTCATAAATAGCTTCACATATTTCTCTTACTTTCTTTTCTCCCTTAGTTTTATTATAAAAACTTATAAGAGGCCTTTTTACCTCATCTTTAATCTCATTTATAAGTATTTTCATATTCTCATCTTGCTCATTCTCATTGGCGAATCCTAAGGGATAATAATCCCAGTCCTCTTCTGATAGCCAATGTTTTTTATTTACACCATAAGCAAGGACATAATTTTCTATTATATCTATATACTTAGTTTCAAGCCCTGTAAGCCCTGTCTTTAGATACTTAAATAAGCTTTCATAATTCCAATTCTTATTATAAACTTCAAACAGAGATGTAACTAAAACCACAAAAGGATTATTTAATATATCTCTTTTTTTATCAATGTAATAAGGAATTTCGTATTCGTTAAATACAACTGAGTTTATTTTTTCATAATCATCAATATTTCTACAAACTATGGATATATCTTTATACCTATATCCTCTATCTCTAACATATTCTTTAATCTTTTTAGCGATAGTTTGAATCTCCTCATAACTATTAGAAGCCTTATATATACTTAAGCCTTCTATTTTATTTTTAAACTCGTTAAAGGGATATGAATAAAAGTATTTTTCAAGATGGGCTAGTTCCTTAGAACCTCTTAACTTATATGGAGTTCCATCATTAACATTTATAACTCCATCAAAAGGAATTCTATTCTCCTCCATAATCTTAAGAATTCTCTTTTCTGTACTTTTAGTTACATTAAATAAATCTGTAGATTCAACCTCTTCTTTAGGATTCCATTCATCGCCTACTAAGGTTATATTTACTCTCTTTGCTTTTTTAGAAATAGTTTTTATTATGTCTAACTGCTGAGGAGTAAACGTAGTGAATTCATCTATCCAAATTTCTGTTTTATCATATAACTTACAGTCTTCTAACTTAGTAGATAACATAGTAAGTTCATCATCGGTATCTATATAATTTTCATGTAAAACTTCGTTAAAGCGTAAATATATCTTTTCTAAATCTATTAGCTTATATTTTAATTCTAAATTTTCATCACTTAAGTCCTTTGATATTTCCTCCAATATTTCCGGGGTAATATTATACTTTTTAAATTCAGTTATTGTCTTATCTATAATATCTATGAATCCATTTTGCTTAGATGCTTTATTAAATATCTTAAGTTCTTTTTCTATTTCTTGAAGAACCTTATATATTATCATAGCTTTTCCTGAATCCTGCATCTTCCTAATAGTTAATCCACCACATTCTGAAAAAACTCTTTGAGCCATCCTTTTAAAGCTTAACACCTCTGTCTTAAGTAAAGCTCTTTCTCCAACTTGATTTAGTAATGCATTTTCTGCTCTAAATGTAAATTGTTCAGGAACTATTAGTATAAACTTTCCTTCTTTATTTTCATCTATTCTCTTTTTTATAGCTTGAAGACAAAAATGAGTCTTTCCAGCTCCAGATCTACCATATATAAACCTAATACCCATAGAAAATTTCTCCTTAAATTTGTCATTATATATTATTATAAAGTAAAAAAGTCGTCAAGGCGATTATGAGCCGTCGACTTTTTTTGCTCATCTGCCTTTCCAAACGCATGTGAGGAAAAAATGGCAGGAGCTCAATTTTCTTATTTTTTATTCTTTAGGGTTAGTTCATATCTAATAAATGAATTTCATGAAGCTGAAAAAGCTTCTACAGCAATAATGTGTATAATTTCCTAAAGAATAAAAAAAGACTCCTAACAAAGATTATTACCTTTTTAGGAATCTTTTAGAACAATATTAATAAGCTCTTCTAGCAAAGTCTACAAATTTAAATTTATCAGGCCTATGTCTTGATTCTGTGTATTGAAATAGAGTTCCATCTTGTAAATAAACCATGGTATCTACTACAACTACCATATCATATCCTTCTAAGTCTAAATATTCTATATCTTCTTCTGAGCTAGATCTAACTGTTATCTCTTTTTTTGCAAATCCTATCTTTAGTCCCAGCTCTTTTTCTATGTAGTCATATATAGAATCTCTACATATCTCTTCAGTTAATTCTGGAATATATGTACTGTTAAAGTGGTCTTTATCTAATATAATTTTCTTACCACCAATTTCTCTTACTCTGACAACCTTCCAAAGTTTTTCATCATCTTCTAAAACTAACTTATTTCTTAAAAATTTATCACCTTTAGTTAGTTCTAAATTTTTAACCAAGGTTTTAGACTCCCCTTCCATACTTTCAGCCATTTCCTTAAAACTTATTAAGCCAGACACTGGAAATTTATGCCTATTTATATCTAGGACAAAGGAGCCTTTACCTTTTACTTTATTTATATATCCATTGTGTTCAAGCATATTTAGTGCTTTTCTCACTGTATCTCTAGAGAATTTATATTTTTCCATCAACTCATTTTCAGATGGAAGTTTTGAACTAGGAGGATAACTTCCTTGTTCTATTTTTTCTATAATTTTATTATAGAGAGTTATATATTTACTATTCATATATTATCACCATAAATATTTTAACATGACTATATTTACTTCTCAACAATATACTCTTTTATATTTATTTTTCAATAATATATGCAATGGATTCGTAAGGTCTAAGTTTAATATTTTTTAAATCTTTAGTAGAATCTTTATAATTAGATATTAATATATCTAACGTCTTATACTTATCTACAAATTCTTTTATATCTACATCTATAGTTTCTCCATAAAAATTATTTAAAACTATAAGCTCCTTATTTTCATAACTTCTTATATATCCAAAAACCTTTAAGTTTTCTTCTAATATATATCTATAGTCTCCATAAGCTATAATATCATGCTCTTTTCTTAGAGATATTAGCTTCTTATAATGATAATAAACTGAGTCCTCATCTCTTAAAGAACTTTCAACAGTTATGTCTGTACTTTTACTTAGTGGTATCCATGGAGTCCCTTCTGTAAATCCAGAGTTTTTTTCACTACTCCATTGCATTGGTGTACGTGAATTATCCCTAGATTTAGCTTGTAGTATTTTTATTATCTCTTTTTCACTTTTTCCTTCTGACTTTAAAATATTATAATAATTAATTGATTCTATATCTCTATATTCCTCTATATTATCAAAATATGCATTAGTCATGCCTATTTCTTCTCCTTGATAAATATAAGGAGTGCCTCTTAACAAATGAAGGGTTGTAGCTAACATTTTTGCTGATTCCTTAGGATAGTTTTTATCATCTCCAAAACGTGACACTATTCTAGGTTGATCATGATTACACCAAAATAAAGCATTCCACCCTTTTTCCATTCCTATTTGCCATTCATTTAATAGATTCTTTAACTTCATAAAATCAAAATCCATTAAAGTCCACTTTTCACCATTTTTATAATCTACTTTTAAATGATGAAAGTTAAATACCATATCTAATTCCTGTTCTTGTGGATTTGAATATCTAACGCAGTTTTCTATACTTGTCGAAGACATCTCACCTACTGTGATTAAATCTTTGTTTTTCCCAAAACTATTACTATTAAGTTTCTTTAGATATTCATGTATCTTAGGACCATCTGTATAGAATCTACGACCATCACCTTCGTAATCATTTATAAATTCTTCTGGTTTAGATATTAAATTTATAACATCTAATCTGAAGCCTTTTACGCCTTTTTCTACCCAATAGTTAACTACATCATATATTTCCTCTCTAACAGCTTCATTCTCCCAGTTTAAATCAGCTTGAGTCTTATCAAATAGATGTAAATAATACTCATCAAACTTCTCTACATACTCCCAGGTATTTCCTCCAAATTTTGATATCCAGTTAGTAGGTTCTTTTCCATCCACAGGAGCTTTAAATATATAGTAATCTTTATACTTTTTATCTCCATTTAATGCATTTTTAAACCATTGATGTTCTGTTGAGGTATGATTAAAAACCATATCTAACATTATATCTATATCAAGTTTTTTAGATTCTTCTACTAATTCTTCAAAGTCTTCCATAGTTCCAAATCTTTTATCTATACTTTTATAATCCTCAACATCATATCCATTGTCCTTCTGAGGAGATATATAAAAAGGTGTCAGCCATATATAATCAACGCCCAAATCTTTTAAATATCCTAAACTAGTAGTAACTCCTTTTATATCCCCAAACCCATCTCCATTTGAATCCTTAAAAGATTTAGGATATATTTGATAAAACACACTCTTTTTAAAGTCCTTCATATTTATTTACTCCTTATGCTTCAATTTATAGTACTAAAGGAAGGAACTAATTAGGTTCCTTCCTGTAAATGCAAATTATTTCTTAGCTAGTATTTTGTTTTTATTAAATATTACAGTCAGTATAAATGGTACTACTATGGCAATAAGCATGCTTATTGCAAATATCCCCATATATTTAGGCTGAATTGACAGTATACCTGGAAGTCCTCCAACCCCTATTGAGTTAGCCATAACACCAGCTCCTACTGAAACTACTGCCGCTGTAGCTGAACCTATCATTGCTGCGAAGAAAGGATATACATATTTTAAATTAATACCAAACATAGCGGGTTCAGTTACACCTAAATAACATGAAATAGCAGCTGGAATAGATACCTGTTTTTCATCTTCATCATGTCTGTTTAAGAATATTATAGCTAATACAGCTGAACCTTGAGCGATATTAGATAATGCTATCATAGGCCATAAGTTAGTTCCTCCAAACTCAGCAACTAACTGCATGTCTATAGCATTCGTCATATGATGTAATCCTGTTATGACAAGTGGTGCATATGCAAAACCAAATAAAGCTGCAAATAACCAGTTTAATCCTGAAGTTAACCCTGCATAAACTACAGTTGATATAGCTGAACCTATCTTCCAGCCAATTGGACCTAATACAGTGTGAGCTATTAAAACTGTTGGTACTAATGCTAAAAATGGAACTACTATCATAGATATATATTCAGGAACTACTTTACGTATATTCTTTTCCAAGAACACTAAAACAAATCCTGCAAGCATAGCTGGAATTACTTGTGCTTGATATCCTATCATCTGAACTTTTGCAAAACCAAAATCCCAGAAAGGAATTTCTGTAGCTCCGGCCACTCCATAAGCATTTAAAAGCTGAGGCGAAACTAAAGTAATACCTAATACAATTCCTAATATTTGAGTTGTGCCCATCTTTTTAGATATTGACCAAGTGATACCTACTGGTAAGAAGTGAAATATAGCTTCTCCAATAAGCCATAAGAATGCATGAGTTCCTGCCCAGAACTGAGATACTTCAACTAAACTTTTAGTACCTCCCTCTAGAAGTTTTATATCACCTATTACATTACGGAAACCTAATATCAAACCTCCAACTACAAGAGCTGGTATAAGTGGTGCAAATATTTCTGCTAAATCAGCTAATAATCTTTGGAAAACATTCATATTGCCCTTAGCAACTGATTTTACTTGATCTTTGCTTACACCATCTATTCCCGCTATTGCTGCAAAGTCGTTGTAAAAAATTGAAACTTCATTACCTATAATAACTTGAAACTGTCCTGCTTGAGTGAATGTGCCTTTCACACTCTTTAAAGCTTCAATAGATTTTACATCTGACTTTTTAGGATCTACTAGAACAAAACGCATTCTTGTAGCGCAATGAGTTACTGCTGATATGTTCTCTTTTCCACCAACAAGCGTTAATAACTCTTGAGCATCATTTTGAAATTTACCCATTAAAAAAACCCCCTAAAATATTTATAATTCCAGAAACAGAAAACTTTTTTGTAACTTAAACTTATACGTACAAGTTCTCTATGTTTTAATTATAGCTTGTACGTATATGTTAGTCAATACGTTTTCATTATTTATTTTAAAAAATAGAAAAACCTAAGATATATAACATTAATTATAATCTTAGGTTTTCTCTATATATTATTTTAAATATTCATCTCTCAAAATACTCATCATAACTGTATCGCTATATTTTCCTTGAAAGAAATATCTTTTTCTTTTGCGTCCCTCTTCTATAAACCCACAAGAAAGATAACATCTTATTGCTCTTAGGTTATAATCCACAACCTCTAATTCTACTCTATGAGCATTATTATTCACAAATAAATAATCCAATAATGTCCTTATAGAGTCTTTTCCATATCCTCGTCCCCAGAATTTGCTTCCTATAGTTATTCCTATAGAATATACATCTAAAGTATCTTTTATTTCCTTATAAGTTATATATCCTACCAAAACATCTTTTTCATTTATTATAGAAAGTCTTTTTCTTTCAATATTAAACATATCATCAAAATGCTTAAGCATATACTGTAAAGGTGGTAATGTAGACTGTCCACCATCATACTCTCTAACCTCTGGCTCAGAACATATATTATAAATTCTACTTACATCTTTTTTCTCTACTAACCTTAAATAAACTTTGTCACCCTTTAGCAATATCCCACCTTCTTACTAGCAAATTTTAACTGAACATTAATATTATATTCTTCTTATATATTTATCTCAATGTACTTCTGTGACTATATTAATTAATGTTTTTAAATCTATTTAAATTATCTGTCATTATATTATTATTCTCTTACTTTTTTATTTTTCTTTATAAGAAAGTTCTTAAGTACAAGATAAATTAAATAACATTTTCTTTTATAAATAAAAAAAGAACAATCTAAAATTGTTCTTTGGCGGAGAAACCGGGATTTGAACCCGGGCGCCGGTTGCCCGACCTACGCCCTTAGCAGGGGCGCCTCTTCAGCCACTTGAGTATTTCTCCAAGCTGAAAATATTTTTAAATTATATGGCGGAGAAAGTGGGATTCGAACCCACGGTACGCTCACACGTACGCCGGTTTTCAAGACCGGTGCCTTAAACCAACTCGACCATCTCTCCATTTTTCACAAAACTTATTATATCAACCAACATAGTATTAGTCAATAGTTAAATGTTTTCTGATCCAGCTTAGTATATCTTCATATACCTCATTTTTTCCTACTTCATTTAATATCTCATGCCTCATTTTTTCATACAACTTTATATCTAAATCTTCTATTCCTGCTTCTTTATATTTTTCATAACATTTAATAACCATCTTACCCTCATTTCCTACTACATCTTTTTTACCTGATAGTAATAATATAGGAAGATCTTTTGGTGTCTTTTTTATATTTTTAAAATTTGTTATATAATAAAGCCCTCTAAACATTTCTTTAAACGCATTACTGGTGAATATATATCCACAATAAACATCTTTTTCATATTCATCTACTACTTTTTCATCTATACAAATCCAATCATATTTTGTTCTATGGCTGCTTACTTTTCTATTAAAGGCTCCATAAGTTAAATAATTTATGAACTTACTTCTATATCTGTTGCCATGTATTTTTATATATATATCAGAGATTGTTATTGCAAACTTTAAAAGTAATCTATTATTATGAGCAGTACCACTTAACACAACTCCCTTTATAGTGTTTCCATATAAAATAGCGTAATGCCTAGCTATAAAAGAACCCATACTATGACCAATCATAAATATAGGTAACTTGGGATAATCATTCGTTATTAGTTTATTTATTTCTAGAACATCTTCAACTAAAACTTCCCATCCATTTTTATCTGCAATAAAACCTAACTCCTCTTCACTTTCTGCTGTCAATCCATGTCCTCTATGATCATTAGAATAAACTACATATCCATTTTGAACTAAAAAACTACTAAAATCTCTATATCTCCCTGAATGTTCACAGGATCCATGAACTATTTGAACTATTCCTTTTATATTCTCTTTATTTTCTGGCTCCCATTTATATAATGACAATTCTTTAGAGTCTCTTGATTTATGCTTTATAATATGTTCTCTCATATCTTTACTCCTAATATATCATATAAATATTTTTAAATTAGCAGGAATGTACTTATAGATATTATAACAAAAAAACACACTGATATAAATATCAGTGTGTTTTTGGCGGAGAAACCGGGATTTGAACCCGGGCGCCGGTTGCCCAACCTACGCCCTTAGCAGGGGCGCCTCTTCAGCCACTTGAGTATTTCTCCAAGCTGAAAATATCTTTAAATTATAATGGCGGAGAAAGTGGGATTC
>NZ_DCLI01000040.1:0-29532 GCF_002320975.1 Clostridium sp. UBA1652 | reverse complement strand
GCCGGAGGTTTTCTAGACAAAGTTATCGAGAAAAAGATTATTTAAATCTTTTCTCGATAAACTTATTTAACATTTAATCTTCTAATGTAAAACTCTTATCATTAAGTTTAAAATTGCCTTTTAATCCATCTGTTAAGTATACCTTTGAGTCTTTAGTTACGAAAATAGCTTCTGCTCCTTGTGACTTAACAAATTCCTTACCTTTATCTACTCCCATACAGAAGGATTTTGCCAAAGCATCTCCATCTATAGATTTATCTGTAACTATTGTAACGCTAGCTAAATTATTATCCACTGGATATCCTGTTGAAGTATCTAAAATATGATGATATCTTTTTCCATCTTGTTCAAAATATCTTTCATAAATACCAGATGTAACTATTGTTTTGTTAACAACTTCTATGGTTGCTAAGTATTGACCTCTTTCGGTGTTAGGATTTTGTATTCCTATCTTCCAGTCATCACCGTTCACTTTTGATCCAAGTGTTAATATGTTTCCGCCTAAATCTATTATTGCATGTTCCACTCCATTTGCTCTTAAAACCTCTGCTACAGCATCTGCAGCATAACCTTTAGCTATTCCTCCAAGATCTAGTTCCATTCCTGGGTTTTTAAGCATAACTTCTTTTGTATCTTCTTTTAATAATACATTTTCGTAATTTACTAGCGGACGCTTACCATCAATCTCTAATTTTGCAGGTACCCTTGCATGATCTGTATTGATTCCCCAAAGCTTTACTAATGGTCCTATACTTATATCAAATACGCCTTTCGTAAGTTCACCATAAGACTTACCTTTTTGTATTACATAAAAAGTATCATCTGATACCTTAACATACCCTTTTCCTGAATTTCTATTTACCTCAGATATCTCACTTGTTTCGCTACTAGCATTCATCCTGCTATCAACTTCTTTTAAAACATCAAAAGCTTTATCTAGTACAGTTTCTGGAACATCATCATATATTGTTACTTTACATGGTGTATCTAATAATATATCACTTTTAGATATTGGTTGAAAATCTGCTTTTTTATTACCACAAGACATTAAACCCAAACTCATAATTAAACTTAATCCAAGTATAAAAAAGGACTTTGTTTTTCTATTCTTAATCATTTTATTCCTCCGTATAATAATAACTTTAGTTACTTATCTTTTGTTATTTTAACACAACCAATTCAAATTTAGAATTGGTTATCTATAATTAATATGTTACAATATATTAAATTTAGCAGGAGGAGTATTTATTATGCATCTAACAAAAATTCATCATATTGCTATAATATGTTCAAATTATAAAGTGTCTAAAAAGTTTTATACTGAAATATTAGGACTTAAAATTATTCGAGAAGTTTATAGGGAGGCTCGTGATTCTTATAAGCTTGATTTGTCAATTGGTGATAGTCAAGTAGAACTATTTTCTTTTCCAAACTCTCCTGATAGACCAAGTTATCCTGAAGCCTTGGGTTTAAGACATTTAGCATTTGAAGTTGATAATATAGATGAGGTTGTTTCTGAACTTAAATTCCATAACATAGATGTAGAGTCTATACGTATTGATGAGTTTACAGGAAAGAGGTTTACCTTCTTTAGTGATCCTGATAAACTTCCTATTGAATTATATGAAAAATAAATTGTCTGAATATTCTTGACTTCTTCTTTTATAAACTATACAATAGAATAAATAAAAATAATTAAAGACTGTGATGAGGAGGAGTATATATACTCTGGAAACAAAGAAAGGGAATGTTGATGGAAATTTCCCATGAAGGATATATAGAAGGTAGCCTCGGAGTTGTTAATGGAAATGTAAAGAGTAGAGTTAAACGGAGTCCCACTGTTAAAAGGGAAGTAGTATCGGTAATAGATTTATTAACCTGTACTATATTAAGTGTGTATTTTTATATACAAATCAAGGTGGTACCGCGGAGATATAATCCTTCGTCCTTATTATTAAATAATTAGGATGAGGGATTTTTTATTTTATTATAAAGGAGATTTTGATATGAAATTAAATGGGGCACAAATAACTATCAAACTTTTAGAATTACATGGTATAAAAACCATAGCAGGAATTCCCGGAGGAGCAAATCTTCCTCTATATGATGCTTTATATGACAGTAATATTACGCATATACTCGCAAGACATGAGCAAGGAGCTGCATTTATAGCTCAGGGCATGACACGATCTACAGGAGAAGTTGCTGTGTGTTTTGCTACTTCTGGACCAGGGGCTACTAATTTACTAACTGCTATAGCAGATGCAAAGCTGGACTCTATACCAATAATTGCAATAACAGGTCAAGTTCCCTATTCTGCTATAGGAACTGATTCATTTCAAGAGGTTGATACCTATGGTTTAACTATTCCTATAACCAAACACAATTTTCTTATAAGATCTATTGATGAACTATTTTCTATAATACCAGAGGCCTTCAGACTTGCTAAGGATGGAAGACCAGGACCTATAGTTATTGATATACCTAAAAATATTCAAACTCAGGTAATAGAAATTGACTGTTTTCCTGATTTAGAAGTTGAAATAACAGATGACAAAGCTACTACCCATGGTGTTTCAGAAGCAGTTGATTTAATTCAAGCCTCTAAAAAACCTATTTTATATATAGGAGGTGGTATTGTTAATTCAAATTCTTGCTCTGAAATATATGAGCTTTCAAAAAAGAACTCAATACCTGTTACCTCAACGCTTATGGCCTTAGGGTGTTTTCCTTGTGATGATCCTCTTTATCTTGGAATGCTTGGAATGCACGGAGCTAGATACACTAATATGTTGTTAAATCAAGCCGACTTAATAATAGCCTTAGGTGTAAGATTTGATGATAGAGCTGTTGGTAATGTAACTAAATTCTGTCCTAATGCTAAAATAATTCACATCGATATTGATGAATCAGAAATAAATAAATTGAAACAAGCTGATTTATCTTTAGTAGGAGATATAAATTCTTTCATAAAAGCTTTAACCGCTGTTATACCTAATAACTCAAGAGAAGAGTGGCTAAATATTATTGAGGATTTTAAGCTTAGGTTTCCACTAGCATTACCAAAAAAAGAAGATATATTTCATCCCATGAATATAATAAAATATGTTTCATCAATAGTAACTAAAGAGGCTATAATATCCACTGATGTAGGTCAACATCAGATGTGGGTAGCTCAAACTTATCCTTTTAACAAACCAAATACCTTACTTACTTCTGGTGGGTTAGGTACCATGGGGTTTGGGTTACCAGCTGCTATAGGTGCTGCTTTAGCTAATGATGACAAAGAAGTTATCTGCTTCTCTGGAGACGGCTCAATACTTATGAATATTCAAGAGTTAGCTACTTTAAAGGACTTAAATCTAAATATTAAAATAATAATCCTTAATAATGGAAGATTAGGTTTAGTAAAACAACAGCAACAACTTTTTTATAAAGAACATTATATTGCCTCTAAATTTATATCCAATCCTGATTTTACTTTAATAGCTAAAGGATTTGGAATAGATTCCTGTGATTTAAGTAAAGAAGATAATCCTATGGATAAGCTTAAAGAAGTATTGTTAAAAACAGGCCCATATTTAATAAACATCCCAATTGACCCAACTTCAAATGTATATCCTATGGTTCCACCAGGAGAATCAATTGACAAAATGGTTGGAGGTGAAAGCTATGCACAATAATAATGATATTAAATCCTTACACAATAATAACCATATAGCTATAGAATTACTAGTTAATAATCATCCTGGAGTGATGTCTCATATAACTGGTTTATTCTCAAGACGGGCATTTAACCTAGAAGGGATATTGTGTGGTTCTATTGGTGATGGTTCTAAGAGCAAAATGTATCTATTAGTGAAAAATGATGCATTTTTAGAACAAATAATTAAGCAGGTAAGAAAACTTCATGATGTATTGGATATTGAGGTTTATGAGGATTATGATGAGAGTATTTTTAGAAATCCTGAAAGATTTTTAAATATTGAATAACCATTAAAATATAAAAAGGTGAACAATCATTTAGAAATATCTAAATTGTTCACCTTTTTATGCTTAGTATACAAGCATAATTTTCCCCATTTTTTAACCTGCACTTTCCTCAAAGTATATGTTAGAAAACTCAACATTCATCGTCTCTACCAATCTATTCTCCATTAAATTTCCAACGTCTACATTTTGTTCTTCCGTTTGTATATCAGGAAGTGAAACAATAAATCTACTGCCTTCACCTTCTTTACTTATTACATTTATATCCCCACCTAATGCATTAACCAATAACTTAACGAGACACAATCCTATTCCTGTCCCTTCAGAACTTCTAGTTAACTTATTATCTGCTTGACCAAACCTATCAAAAATTATCTTTTGTTTGTCCTTCGCTATACCTACTCCTTCATCTCTAACCTCTAAAACAATCTTATCTTTTTTTTGGTATATACTTATATATATTTGTTTACCAGATTCAGTAAACTTAATGGCATTCGATAATAAATTTAGAAGTATTCTTTCATATTTTTCGTCATCGAGAGCTATTATTTTTTCATTAAAATCTGATGAAAAGGATAGTTTTATCCCCTTTTTCTCCGCAAATAAATTTACAGACTCAGAAATAACTTTAGTAACTGAAACGATATCTAGATTTGTTCTATTGAGTTTAAGATAGCCCGAATCAGCTTTAGTTATATCCAAAAGGTTATTAACTAATCTTAGTTGCTGCAAAGCAGACTTATTTATCTTATTTATATATTTAATAGAAGTGGGTGTTAACTCATTTTTACATATAGCTTTTATCAACTGAATTGCTGAGGTTATTACCGTAAGTGGAGTTCTAAACTCATGGGATATAAAAGAAAAGAAATCCTTCTGCATAATTAATATCTTCTCTAACTCCTTTTTCTTAGCTATCTCTGGAGTAACATCTACTAATACCAATATTATCTCTTCTATTTCACCCTCTTCATTAAGTATAGGATTATATATAATATTCTCATAGTAAGTTTTATTTCCCTTAACAATTTCACTATTTTTAATAAACACTGCTTTTCCTGTGTCTTTCATATCATCTATTAATAGCAAATGTTCTTTTAGTATCTCCTCTGGAGTTATTCCAGTCTTAACTAAATACTCTGATGCTGTTTTATTATATCCTATTACCTCATAGTATGGATAAGATATTCTCCATATAGGTAACTGAAGATTATCAATCAAATTCAGGAAATTATCTCTTTGTTGTTTTAATTTCTCTTCGTAATATATACTATCTGAATACTCTCCTGATTCGCTTATTGATTTAAAATTATTATAAAACTCTTTTGCTTTCTTATTTAAAAAAGTAATATTATTATTGCTATCTAAAAAAACTAACCCTTGCGAAACATCTTTAATGATACCTGTTAATCTATTTAATTTATCTTTATCAGCCCTATCTTCAAAATTATTTATTTCCTTAAAAAAATAAATAATTTCTTCCTTAGGCAACTCAATTTTACTAATTTCAATTTGTTTTAACTCGTTATTTTTAGTTTTTAATTTAACCTCATTGCAACCATACTCTTCATAAATCTCTAACATTTCAGCTACTCTCTCTATACTGTTCCCACTTAATTCATCCATATTATAGCCAGTTAATTTTTCGAAAGAACCATTACCTCCGATTATATTATTATAGTAAGTAATCAAATATGGAGAATTTGTATTGCTAGCCTTTAAAATACCATTCAAAATAAACATCTCCTATCTCATAAATTGTTCTATATATGTTTTTCACTCAACTTGCTTAAGATAAAAATGCTTTATCCTTAATTAAAACAAATTTGATTTTATCAAAAACCAATAACAGCTATTTAGTAAAAAATTGTATTAAATAAATTAACTATTCTAATATTACCATAATTATCATATTAAGTTAATTATATCCTTAATTAATTTAAGAAATATAAAAACTGCTTTAAAATAGCTCTTATATCTATTTTAAAACAGTTTATTGTAATAGTTTTAACCTTTAATGTCATATCCAGTATTTTCTATACATATTTTTATTTGTTGTCTAGTTGCAGGTTCATTAAACTCTACTTCTACTGTACCTCTATTAATATCTACTTCAACTTCTTGAACTCCAGTTATTTTATCTAAAGAATTACGAAGCTTAGTTCTGCTCTCAGAGTTTACAAGTCCCGAAACATCATAGTGAACTTTTTTCATAACTATTCTCCTTTCTATAATACTGATATCTATAGTATTATAGAAAAAACTTCTTTTATCCTAGTATATTATTGTTAACTTTTTCTTTTTCTAGTTTATATAATTTTAAAAATGCTAAACTTGATATAAATAATACTACTCCACTTAATGTCCATCCAATTGATATTGAATATTGTCTCGAAATATATCCTATACCTATAGAACCTACCATTCCTCCAAACTTCATAAATAGTGATTCTAAAGATAGTAGCGTTGCTCTATTGTCACTTTTGACTTCATTATTAAAAAGCGTATAATAAGGAGATTCTGACATTCCATTCACTGAATAAAGAACCAAATAACCTATGGCAAATCCTATAATATTATTTTGAAATGCCAAAATTATAAATAATATCCCTAAAATACTTCTTAGTATTATAAGAAGCTTTGCTAGATTGTTATCTACAAGTTTACATATATGACTGGATGCATAGCTTCCTAAAGCTCCCGCTAGAAAATATCCGCTACTTAAAACCCCTAATATTAAGTCACCACTCTCTAAACCTACAATAGTTTTTACCTTCGGTTGCCAAAAAGCTTCTAGTCCTGAAAAACCTATTCCCCAGGCAATGGCGGTTAGTAATAGTAAAAATATATATTTATTTTTCACGCCCTCCTTTACTGAGTTTTTTAATATAATAGGAAATGTTTTAAAGCTTTTTAAAATATCTTGTTTTCTATTTTCATATTCATTTTCTTTTATTAATACTATTGTGAGTAGTATATGGATTAGTAGTAGTAATATTTGAACAATAAAATTCCCTGAGTATATACTTAACCCCCATTTTGTATTGACTATACTACCTAAAGTCATAGGTAATATTCCTCCAACGATAGAACTTAGAGCTAAAAATATAAAGGTGAAGATTTGAACTATAGATAATGCCTTTTGTAGATTTTCATCAGGATATTTTTCTTTAAATTCATCTACAAACCAAGCATCTATTGTCCCTGAAGACAATGCCTGAACAACTCCATTAATTGCGGCAACTAAAGCTAACAACGTAAATCCGCTTACAAACATAAATAGAAAACTACATATTAGTGAAGCTGTCATTGCTATCATATACACACGTTTCCTGCCTATGGCATCTGACATAGCTCCCGAAGGCAGTTCCATTATGATTACCATAGCAGATTGAATAGAGATTAATAGTCCTACTTCTAAAAAATCCAGACCTTTATCTAAAAGAATCATTGTAATTACTGGTATAGTTAATCCCATTATGAGCCAATGGAAAACTCTATTAACAATATAAATTTTAATAAGTTTATTGTTTTTCATCTTAATTATTTCCCCCTTTGTTTTGATGTTTTTATTATATAATGTAGCCTTAACACCATATCAATAGGGTATTTTTTAAGTTTATAAACAAAAAAAGTGCAAACCATTGGGTCTACACTATCTTTTTCCATGAAATATATAGAAGTAAACTTTTTCTCCTTCTTGGAAGTAAGGTTCATATATTCCACCTTCATCAACTAAGTCAGATACAAATTCATTCCTCTTTTTATATCCAAGGCTGTTAATACTATCTTTAATGAAACTTTTACTAAAGTTTTTTCTATAGCACTCCTTAACATCACTGTTTTTATTAAAATTTTTAAATACTATATAAGAACCTATTAGTTCAGATTTCTCTTTGATATATCTCTCTAAAGAATTAAGCAAAAAATTCTCATGTTCAAAACCATAGTTGCTACTACCAGAAATATCAAATAGTACATCTATTTGATTCTCTTTAATAGGTAAATTTAAAAAATCTGAACATATAAAAACAATATTTTTCTTTTCATCTGCCTTTTCTAAAGCTGATTTTAAAAATCTATGTCTATTTATATCATGATCTACAGCTATATAAATAGATGTAGAAGGAATATGTTCATACATTCTTCTTAAAAAAAATCCTAAACCTGAACCTAATTCTAACATTGTTCTATTTTCATATGTCTCAAGGTTTATATTTTTATATAATATTTCATGACCTTTATACATATTATCTAAATAATTAGAGTTTGTGTTATTTATATAGTCAATAATTCTTGTTTGCTTAATCTCTTCAAATTCTTGTTGAATTGTATCTACTATTAATATTCCGTCGTCAATTACATATTCTTCTCCACAATCACATTTAAGCTTTCCATTGATGACTTGGTTATTTTCTATGTTTCCATCAACTAATGAAAGATCTCCCCTACACTTTGCACAGCATAGATTAGATAGCACTTTTATATCAATACCTATCTTTCTTTTAGCCATAGTGCTTTTGCTAGATATCTCAGATATTTTTTCTTCCAGCATACCTTTATTTTTCAAAAGTAGCTCTATTTCAGAATCAATTTCTTCATATTTACTCTCAAATATTTCTTTATAATATTCATTTTCTTCATATTGAGTTAAACTTGCAAGCCTCTTATAGTAGAATATAGACTTAATTTCTTTTAGCTCAAAACCCATAGACTTAAATATGAGTATATCTTCTAAATCCTTTTGACAGGCTTCATCAAACTCATATTGAGTTCCATTTTTGCTAGGCAATATCAAGTCTAAGTTCATGTAATGTCTAATAGTATCTATACTTAACTTATTTATCTCTGAAAATTTCCCTATTTTCATCCTAAATCACTTCTCTAATTTTTTATTTTTTATTATTTGCTTAACCATGTATATTATAAGTCTTATTATTAGATATATCATAAAAATGTATATAAACCCCAAAACACCTGCAACAACATCTGCAAATTCCATATTACCTCTTTTAGTAATTTTTTGTCCTATTTCAATTCCAAATACTATAACAAGTAATACTGTAAATGTATATATAAATGATATAACCGTTATACTATATTTTGCTACCCATTTGAATAGAGCATGAGTTATTGCAAATATAATTATACCTATAACTCCTATGATTATAAAATGTAACTGCTTATCATTAAAACCCCAATTTAGCTTATCGGTTACTATCTCTAAAAAGTCATGTATATTATTTACAATTTCCATTAACATCTTAATTATTTTTGTCACTAACTCTCACCCCTTTATTTATCACCTAAGTATTATTTTATTGCTCCATCATCTTCTCTAAATGTGCTTACAAGATCTTTTGTCATTTCTAGCTGAACCCATTTGTCCTTAAACCAATTTTCTAAAGCCTTTTTTCTCCCCTTTGAAATTCCTTCAAATACATTTTCCGAATGATTTTTAAGTCTTCTGTTTAGTAAATAAGCTAATTGTAACTTCATATTTTTGCCCCCATTCCCCAAGTAAGTCGAATTAAATTTCGTTATTATATGTACATTTTCTCCCCAATATTTTTTACCGTTCGACTTTATACCTAATTATAAATCCTCTATTTTCTTACGTCAAATAAACATAAATACATAGATAATTACTTGTTTATCTAATTATCTAATTACCTACTTATCTAATTAGATAATTAAGTATGCACTTCTATTCTGTAGAGACTTCTTCTCAAGTCTCATCAATTCCTTTTAACTTTTATTAACAAATGATTAGACTGACGCTGAGAATCGCGTCTACCGATCAGCAGTGCACTTCTATTCTGTAGGGGCTTCTTCTCAAGCTCCATCAAATTCCTTATTACTTTTATCCTTTAGAACCACATTGAAATAAAGTGCATTGAATTAACACTTTATTTCAATGTGTGTTGATTTAACATTTTATAATAAGGTGATCTGAATTTAACACTTTATAATAAGGTGCATATAATTTTATATAGTTATATTTATTTCGGGAGGATTTGCTTTGAATTTTTCTAATCCATATCAAGTGCGTCAAGATACTAGTGCTTATGGAACTTCTTTTCCAAGTTCTTTTCCACCCCAACATCAACCCATTCAACCTGGCATAGAGGCTTTAATGACCCCAAGACCTATATTTGATAATCCTAACTATAAAGGAAGTGGTAAGTTAAAGGATAAGGTAGCTATTATAACTGGAGGAGATAGTGGTATAGGTAGAGCCGTTTCTTTAGCATTTGCAAAGGAAGGATCTGATATAGTTATAGTCTACCTCTATGAGCATGAAGATGCTGAAGAGACAAAAAATTTAGTAGAAGCTCAGGGAAGGCGTTGCCTTTTAATTGCTGGGGATTTAAAAAAGGAAGACTTCTGTAAAAAAATAGTTGATGATACCATTAAAACCTTTGGTAAACTAGACATTCTAGTAAATAATGCTGCAATTCAATTCTATAAGCCAAATTTATTAGATATTACAGCAAAACAGCTTGAAGATACATTTAGAACAAATGTCTTCCCTCTCTTCTTCGTAACTCAAGCTGCATTACCTTATTTAAAACCAGGAAGTTCCATAATAAACACAGCCTCAGTAACTGCTTATAGAGGTAATAAGGACTTAATAGATTACTCTTCTACAAAAGGAGCCATTGTATCTTTTACTAGAGCCTTAGCTATAAACTTAGTTTCCCAAGGTATAAGAGTAAACGGGGTTGCTCCAGGTCCTGTTTGGACTCCACTTATTCCTTCAAGTTATCCAGCTGAGGAAGTTGAAAAATTCGGTAAGGATAGTCCTATGCATAGAGCTGCTCAACCGGTAGAATTAGCACCTGCCTATGTTTATCTTGCTTCTGAAGATTCTACTTACGTTACTGGAGAAATAATTCATGTAAATGGTGGCGGTTTTGTTGCAACATAAGTAAAAAAATAAATGCTGAAAATTAATTCAGCATTTTTTTTTATATTTATTTATTTTTTAAAAGTATACTACTTACATACTCTATAGATCTTTCTACTCTTTTTTCTTCTGGCTCATTGTTTATTGAAAATCTTACTCTTATAGGAAACTCAATATCTATTCTTCCTGTTGATTTTATTAAATCTGATGTACTTAATACCTTCATATTAGTAGCTTTTAAGTAGTCTTGAATTATTTCTATTGATTCCCCGCTCCATCCATAAGATCCAAATGCAACCCCTACTTTGCCCTCTAAATCTATATTTTTTAGTTCTTTAAGAGTATCCTCTATATTTCCTATCATATCTCCATATCTTGTAGATGACCCAAGAAAGATTGCATCTGCATTTTTAATAGCCTCTATAGCTTCTTCTTTAGAAACTTTACTTGTATCCATAATATCAGTAGCTATATCTAAATTTTCAAGATATTCTTTAATCTTACCAGCAAATTTTTTGGTATTTGAAGTCATTGTTGAATATAACACCAAAGCTTTTTTACCTAGATCTGTGTTTTTACTTAAGACATCGTACATTTGCATATACTTCTTAGCATCTTTTCTTAATATATAACCATGTGAAGGAGCTATAATATCTATATCAATATCTTTTATCTTATTTATCATTTTTTGTACATAGGTTCTATGTGGATGCATTATTAATGAATAATATACTGAAAAATCTTCATCTATATCTTCTTTTGCTAGATCATTAAAATACTCATAATTAGCTATGTGAGTACTAAATATATCACATGGATATAATATCTTATCCTCTTCGCAGTAAGTTATCATAGTCTCTTCAGTATGAAGATATGGTGTTTCAAAAAATCTTAGAGTTTTTCCACCTATATCAAGTTTATCTCCATCTTTAACTATCAAGAAATTTCTTTTATGAAGCTTATACATCTCTTTTAACTCATATTCTGCTGGCTCTGTACAAACTATAGTTGCATTTTTAGCTTGAGCTGCAAGGCTACCTAATCCCCCTGAATGATCTGGCTCCGAATGATTTATTACTATATATTCTATTTCCATAGGATCAATCAAAGTCTTTAAGTTTTCCACATACTCTCTTCCAAAACTTATATCTACTGTATCTATTACTGTAGGTTTTTTAGTCTTAAGTAAGTAACTATTGTAAGTTGTTCCTTTTGTTAATACTAATCTATGAAATGGAACATCCCTATCATCTACTTTTCCTATCCAGTAAGTATTTTCATTAAGTTTAATATTATTATTCATATTTAATTCCTCCATATTCATTTACTCATCTTATGAACTAATCTTATATCCTTGGAGGTTTTAAAAATATGATTCAAATCAAATTTTTAATTTTTCTTCTATAATAATCAAAAGCGACTTCAATATCAAAACCCATTTTCTTATAAAGTTCAAATGCCACCTCATTATTACTATCAACATCTATTAGTATTTCATCTACATTCTTATGTCTTAATTCTATTAATATTAGTTTTAAAACTTGTTTCCCAAGTCCACTTCCCCTATATTCAGGTAATATTCCAAAGCCAAATATAGTGGCTTCTCTCTCTTCAATATATACTCCTGCTAGTCCTATGCACTCTTTTTTATATATAACCTTATATTGTACTCTGTTATCAGCTTTTAAAGACTTCATTATATAACCCTTGGCTTCCTCTTCACTTTCCCCAAAGGACCTTTTGCTAATTTCAACTAATTCTTCTAAATCTTCATCTATTGCCTCTAAAATTTTTATATCTCTATGTTCTATAGACCCTATCTCATTTAAGTTTCCTACATACTCCATACTGTACTCTGAGAATTCATATTCAGCATCTATTCCAGCCAAGCTATTCTTGGCGGATTCTGGATTAAACTCTAATACAAATACTATTTCGTCTACATCATATTGTCTAAGTTCACTTTCTGCTTCTTTAAGAAGTTCCTTAAAGTAACCTTTTCCCCTATATTTAGGCAGTATAAATCCCTGAATTTCTGCTTCCTCTGAAGTTGGTACAAACATATATAAGAAACCAATAAGTGTTTTATCATCACTATAATATAAAAAGGTATGGTTCATTTCCTTATTAAAATTCAATGAACTATCTAGATTAATATCTCTTATTATATTGTCATTTTTCTTACAAACTTTCTCTATTTTTCTTATCTCTTTGATTAGTTTTTTGTCTAATATTCCTGATTTTTTTTCTATCATAACTCTTGTACTCCCAATGTAATTCTTTTAATTTATTATCCTAATTATACTTATTTAAACTTTATCATTAGTATATAATAAAGTTGGGTAAAATAAAAATTATTGATGAAAAGAGGGTAATCTATGAAGAAGGTTTTTTATAAAATTCCTGAAGGTTTCAAAATAGGAGCCTCATCTTCTGCTTGGCAATCGGAAGGATGGAAAGGAAAAAAAGAAAATCAAGTTAGTTGGGCAGATGCTTTTTATAAAAGTGCTCCTGGCAAATGGTACGAAGGTTATGGACCCACCATTGCTACAGATTTCTATAGCAGGTATAAAGAAGACATTAAATTAATGAATAGCTTAAATCTCCAAAGTTATCGTACTTCTATAGATTGGTCCAGATTTATTGAAGACTATGATAACGTTATATTAAGTGAAGATGCCTTAAACTATTATGATGATATGATTAATGAACTTATAGAAAATAATGTTCAGCCTATTATTTGTTTAGAACATTGGGAACTTCCTGATTACTTAATACAAAAATATGGTGGTTGGGGAAGTAGAAAGGTAGTAGATCTCTATTTAAGATATGCTGAAAAAGCCTTTGAGGCCTTTTCTGATAGAGTAAAGATATGGTTTACTTTCAATGAACCTAGTGTAGTTCCTAACCTAGGTGTAGCTGAAGCTATATGGTATCCTTATAAAGTTAACTTTAAAGAATCTGTTCAGTGGAATTATCACAAAGTATTAGCTACAGCACTAACTGTTAAACTCTTTAAAGAAAAGGGATATAACAAAGATGGGGGTAAAATTGGTATAATACAAAATGTTGCTCAAGTTTATCCTAGAAGTAATAGCGAGGAAGATATTAAAGCTGCACATATGGCTGAGTTGTTTGCAGATAAAACATACTTAGATCCTTGTATAAAGGGGGAGTTTCCATCCCTTTTATTTGAAACTTTAGAAAAACATAATTGTTTACCTAGTTATACAGATGAAGACTTAGAAATAATAAAAAACAACACTGTGGATATACTTGGAGTAAATTTTTATGGACCAAATAGAGCTAAAGCAAAAGCTACAAAATGGAATGATGAAAATCCATTTAATCCTTCATATTATTTTGATAGCTGGTCTATGCCTGGAGCTACTATGAATCAATCTAGAGGATGGGAAATATATGCTAAAGCTTTCTATGATATAGCTATAAATATAAAAAATAACTATAGAAATATTGAGTGGATGATAATGGAGAACGGAATGGGAGTCCACGATGAATATAAACATAAAGATTTAAAAGGACAGATACAAGATGATTACAGAATAGACTACATTTCTGACCATCTTAGATGGCTATTTAAAGCTATAAAAGATGAAAATGCTAATTGCACCGCCTATCATATGTGGAACTTTACGGATAATGTATCTCCTATGAATGCTTTTAGAAATAGATATGGTTTTGTTGAGATAGATTTAAGTAATAATAGAAGTAGAAGAGTAAAAAAATCAGGTGAATGGATTAAAAAAGTTATTGATAGAGGCGGATTTGAATACAAATCCTTTGAAGACGAATTAAAGTAATTCTAAATTGAGAGAGCATTTTTACTAAATGCTCTCTCTTTATTTAACATCTGATACTTTTTATAAAATTCATTATTCTTATAAACTATTAGCTATGCATTTTTGCATTAATAATAGCGCCCAATATGTTTGCATCATTATTATATTTACATCTCTTTATTTCTGTTGTTAAAAATGGAGTTCCGAATTCTTCTAGTACTCTTCTAAAGTTTTTTTGTATCAATTCAAGGAACCATTCTTCTTCTGATATTCCCCCACCAACACAAATTATCTCTGGGTTATAAAAGGTTGTTATAGTCACAAGTTGAGTACTCATATTATTAATCCATTCATCTACTGACTCTTTTGCTACACTATCTCCCTTTAAGTATCTTTCTGTAACTTCATGTCCATACTTCAAGCTTTCTATTTCTTCTACCTTATTGTTATAAATTTTAATTAAGGCAGTCATAGAACAATAATCTCCCTGCCTATCTATTTTATTGGTTTTGAAATTTATAAAAGGCATATGATGAAACTCTGCTGCAAATCCATCTTTTCCATAAATAACATCCTCTGAGTTACATATACATCCGCCAGTACCTGTTCCTATTATAAGAAATGCTGAACTTTTACTTCCTTTAGCATTACCTATTTTAAGTTCACAAAGCCCTGCTGATTTGGCATCATTAATTGTCGCAACTCTTTTATTAGTTCTTCTGGCAACTTCATTATTAACATTTGTTCCATACATAATTCTTACATTAGGAGCAGCATAGGATTTTACATTGGAGTAAGCATCAATTAGACCTGGTGCACTTATTCCTATAAAGTCAATGTTTTGTAATTCTTTGCAATTAGAACATAGGTAATCATAAAATTCATCTTTAGTATCAAACTTAATTGCTGGCACTTTCCATTTTTCAACTATATGATAGTCTTCGTCTACTAAAGCATACTTTATAAAAGTTCCTCCTATATCTATTCCTAGTTGATATTTGCTCATTTTTACCCATCCCTTCAACATTAATATTTTCTTATTTATTATATCATTTCCTTATACTTACTTCTATTAGTTATAGAAATACTCAGTTTCATTTACATATACTTAATAAAGACTCAACTATAGTTGAGTCTTTATCCCTATTTATATAAAATTGTAGTATTACTCTTGAGCTTCCTGTTCACTCTTAAGGTTCAAAGAATCAACCTTTTTGAAGAATGGGAAATATATTGCAACTGAAAGTAGTAAACATATTACTTGAAGAAGAGCCATTCTCCAGCCTCCAAGAATTAAACCTGAGATTATAGGTGGAGTAGTCCAAGGAACTGTTACTCCTGTAAACAGTGGTACTAGTCCTATTCTCATTGCAAAATATGCTAATACAGCTGAAGCTGTAGGCGCTACTATAAATGGTATAAACATTAATGGATTCATAACCATTGGGAATCCAAATAGTATCGGTTCATTTATGTTAAATATTGCAGGTCCAAATGCTAACTTTCCTAAAGCTTTATTTTGTTCCGATTTAGCAATTGTAAGCATTAATATTACAAGACCTATTGTTAATCCTGAACCTGTTACTTGAACAAACGATGCATTAAATTGATCAGTTACTATGTGTCCGCCATTAGCTATTGTTAATTCTTTACCAGCATCTAATATAGCTTGGTTATCTAATCTATTAGCTGTTAATAACCCACTCATAACTCCACCAACTATAGTAGCTCCATGAACACCAAACCACCAGAAAAATGGTACAAGTGCTGTTGTTATAATTAATCCTATTAAAGAATCTGTAAATCCTTGTAGTGGTGTTTGAAGTACTTCAAATATAAAATCTATAAATGTTGTATGTAATGCATATTTAAAGAACATATAAATAAACATTGTAGCAGTTATTATTATAAGTCCTGGTATTAAAGCCGAAAATTGATTTGCTACACCTTGTGGTACTCCTGCTGGCATTTTAATTGTTATCTTCTTTGTTAAAAACCACGAATAAACCGCTCCAACTAAAAGTCCTATAATTATTGCAGTAACCATACCTTGACCACCAAGCCATGTTCTTGGAATAACTCCTGATACAACTTCACCAGTTCCTGATTTTGTGAATTGATCTAGTGTTATTAGAAATACTGAAAAAGATATTATTCCTGCTCCTAAAGGTTCATGACCTTCATTTTTAGCATACATATATGCTATACCGATTACAGCCACTACAGCCATTAACTGCATTGTTGAGTTATATACTTGGAACAATGGTTCAGTCCATCCTGCTCCAAATATTCCAGCCATCCATTCATTAAATGGTTGATATGGTATTTGCGCAAGTAATAAGAATACTGATCCTATTAAGGATACTGGTAGCGTATATACGATTCCCTCTTTAAGTGCAACTATTGCTTTTAACTCAACAAACTTCATAATTACACTAATTAACTTTTCACTACGTGTTTCTGACATATAATAAGTCCTCCTAGTTTTTATTTATTTATTTTCTGCTATAAATATTAGAACCATCTATAGCAGAATTTAATACCTTATTTATTATTTTCCTAATAATTTTAAAGCAAAATCTAAAACTTTATCACCCTTCATCATTCCATAATCAACTGAGTTAATTACATCTACTGGAACTCCTTTTTCTGAGCATAGCTTTTTAGCTGCTGGTAACTTATATCTAACTTGTGGTCCAAGTAAAGCTACATCTATTCCTTCTTCTAATTTCTTACCCATAGTTGATTCTGGAAAAGCTTCTATATCAGCCTCTACTCCCTTAGCTTTAGCTGCCTCTTTCATTTTTGCTACTAGTACACTTGTTGACATTCCTGCTGCACAAAATAGTCTGATTTTTATCATCTTTTTTTCCTCCTCGTATAATATATATTTTTACTATTAAACTAGTTTATTAACTATTTTTCTTAATTCCATAATTTGTTCTATAAGATTTTTTTCAGTTATTGTTGTCATTAAATGATCTTGCGCATGTACAAACAGTACTGATACCTCTGTTTTTTCTCCTGCTGCTTCTTTTTGTAATAAATCTGTTTGAGCATTGTGTGCTACCTCTAGTGCTTCATTCGCTTTTTCAATTAATTGATCTGCCTCTTCATAGTTTCCTTCATTTACTGCGTTTAGAGCTTCATAGGAATATCCTTTAGCATCTCCTGAGTTTATTATTATATTCATTATTACCTGTTCTAACTCACTCATTTTATTACCTCCGTCTTTTTAAATCCTTTTGTTTTTATACTCTTTTTATTAGCAACTTCTGTGCCAAAACACTAAGGAACCCAAAATATATCGTTTTCACAAGAAATGGTTGTGTAGTGTTTAAATAGATTATACTTTTTTAATTAGAGTTTAGATTTTTCAAATTTAGTGTTTAATGATTTTGATGACTGATCATCATTTTTTAATTAGTGTTTGTTTTTATGCTATTAGTGTTTAATTATTTTATTTATATATATATATTTCCCCTAAATTTTTAATAAAAATCTCATTGTATACTTTTACTTAATGGAAATTTTTGTTAAATTATTTATTTTTCACATTTTTATATAGTGTTTATTTGCTAAACTCTATATAGTACTGTTTATTTTTATAGTGTATACTATATATTAACCATATTGTTTTCAAGGAGGTCTTTAATTTGAATAAACGAGAGCTTATATTTAATAAGTTATTAGAAGTTAGTGAGGGTATAGATGCAGGAACATTATCTTCTATACTTAATATGTCTAGAGCCAATGTCAGTCATGAACTTAATTCACTATATAAGGAGGGTAAAATACATAAATCTTCGGGGAGACCAGTTCTATTTTTCCCACTTTCCACCAAAACTTCTGTTAGCAAATTGGACGTACTCATTAAAAATAATATAAGTTTGAAACAAGCTATTGAGCAGGTTAAAGCAGCTATATTATATCCGCCAAAAGGAATTCCCTCTCTATTATTAGGGGATACTGGCGTAGGTAAATCTATGATTGCTTCATTAATGTATGAGTATGCTGTTGAGATGGGTGTTAAAGAATCAAACTCTCAGTTTATTGTTTTTAACTGCGCTGATTATACTAACAATCCTCAGCTTCTTACCTCTCAGTTATTTGGGGTAAAAAAGGGTACCTATACAGGCGCAGAAGCAGATAAAGAAGGTCTAATGGAGAAAGCCAACGGTGGAGTATTATTTCTAGATGAAATTCATAGACTTCCCCCTGAAGGTCAAGAAGCATTATTTACCTTTTTGGACACGGGTACTTTTAGACGAATGGGTGATCA
This sequence comes from Clostridium sp. UBA1652, assembly GCF_002320975.1. NCBI lineage: Bacteria > Bacillati > Bacillota > Clostridia > Eubacteriales > Clostridiaceae > Clostridium > Clostridium sp. UBA1652. The sequence goes on along the minus strand of NZ_DCLI01000040.1, from coordinate 10,550 downwards.
TGAAATACGTAAATCTGATGTTCTTATAATATCTGCTACAACTGAGGATCCTAAATCAGCTCTTTTGAAAACATTTACCAGAAGAATACCTATGATTATAAGAATCCCTGCTCTTAACGAAAGATCTCTGGAGGAACGTTTCAATCTGATTAAACATTTTTTTAAGCAAGAAAGTATAAAATTAAATAGAGATATTTATGTTTCCTTAAACACAGTTCGTGCTTTATTATCATATGATTGCCCAAATAATATAGGTCAACTTAAAAGTGATATCCAATTAATTTGTGCTAAAGCTTACTCTGAATTTTTAACAAATATAAGGCATGATGTAAGAATAAATAGCGGAAGTCTCCCTCCTTTTATTAAAGAAGGGTTATATAAAGAAATAGATCATAGAGTTCTATGGAATAAGTTAGCTGGACTTGAAATAGAATTTTTTAAATTCTCCTATCAGGTATCTGATGAAGAAGAAGAATTTAATAACGATGATAATAGCATTTACCAAATAATAGAACAAAAACTTGAAAAACTAAAATCTCAAGGTATATCTAATATCGCCATAGAGAATATACTTGAAAAAGATATAACAAAACACTTTCAAAAACACATCGTTGGAATATCTGAAGAAATAAATAGAAAAAGTTTATTAACCATTATAGATGAAGATACTTTAGATTGTATTGATAAGGTTTTATATTATATTGTAAAAGCATCTAAGATAAAATTTAATAACAATATTTCAACAGCCTTAGCCTTGCACATAAATACACTAATAAAAAGGGTTAATACAAATAAAACAATAACTAATCCTGAATTATCTAAAATAAAAGAACTATATCCTAAAGAGTTTGAAATTGCCCTTAATGCTAAGAAAATAATAGAAAAACATATCCATCACGATATAACAGAAGATGAGGCTGGCTACTTAGCAATATTCTTATTACCAGAAGACACATTTACAAATAAAGATAATAAAGTTGGAATAATATTAATTGCTCATGGAGATTCTACTGCTACCTCAATGGCAAATGTAGCTAATAAACTTTTGGGTGAAAATCATGTTATAGGTATTAATGCACCACTAGACATAAGCCCATTTAAAGTTTTAGAAGAACTTAAAGAAGTTGTGAAGAAAGATAAAGATTCAAATTCTTTAAAAGAATACTTACTTCTTGTAGATATGGGATCACTAACTACATTTTCAGAAGCTATAACTAAAGAGTTTGACGTTTCTACTAAGGTAATACCATTAGTATCTACACTACATGTTTTGGAAGCTGCAAGAAAGGCGCTTTTAGGATTTTCACTAAACGATATTTATAAGGAAGTATTGTCCGTAAATCAATATTTTGAGGTAGATAGGTCGAAAGTGCCGGTTAAAACAAATCTAAATAAAATAGCAATAATAACTGCATGTTTAACTGGTGAAGGTGGCTCTATAGCTCTTAAAAGCTTTTTAAATAAAAATCTCAGATATGATAAAGATGTATTTGAAATAATACCACTTAACTGTTTAGACAGAAATTATTTCAAACAAAAATTACTTAAAATCCAAGAAGAAAAGGAAATTCTATTTATAGTATCATCCCTTCCTGTTGATCTAGATATAAAACAATACAGTATGTATGATGTTATAAATATGAAGGTAATGAATGAACTTCAAGAAAATGTTGATATCAAAACTACCTTATTAAAAATGCCTTTAATAATTAAAGAAAATGTAGATAATCTAGAAGGTAGCGAACTATATAATGATATTCTTACATTATTAGAAAAACTCCAAGTTAGCTTATCTATAAAACTTAAGGAAGAAAGCTTAGTTGGAATAATTCTTCATTTAGCATTTATGATAAGTAGATTAATAAAAGGGGATAACTCTATTGAGTATCCTGAAAAAGAGGAGTTTATAAGAGAAAATAAAAATTCTTACGATAAGATATATGAAAACCTTATGTTCCTCCAAGAAAAGTATTCTATTGAAATACCAGATAATGAAATGTGTTATATAACTAATTTCTTCTTAGAAAAGTAATATAAGAAAAAACCCCTACTATATTAATTACTCTTTAATATAGTAGGAGTTTTTATACTTTCTACATACTTTCCATGGTCTTATATTTTTCACACTTCTTCTTTTCTTTAGATGGTTTTACTATTAAAAATATATATGATAATAAAGCAAGTCCTATACATATAGCTGATCCTATGTACACCTGTGAAAAGCTACCTTTTTCAATCAAAATCCCCCAAATAGTTGCCCCTATAAAAAAGCCTATATCCATAGCTGAGAAAAATGTTGCATTAGCAGCACCTCTACGATCTGGCGAACAATTTGATACTGCTATAGAGTTAAGCGATGGTTGCGCTGCACTATACCCTAATCCATATATAGCTCCCACAAACAATATTGTCAAAATATTGGATGAAAATGCTAATATTATAAATGAAATAATAACTGTACTTAACCCAACTATTATAATTTTATTTAATCCGAATTTATGTGTTAATCTATCTGCTATAGTTCTCCCAACTAAAAAGAAAATAGCATATACTGTGAAAAATAGTCCTATATTCTCTATATTTTTTTCTTTTGCATAAGATGGTAAAAAGGTAAATAAACTAGAAATCGTAAACAAAATAAAAAACACTACTATAGATGCTGGTATGGCACTGCTTTCAAATAAATCTAACTTCTTTTTTCCACCCTCAAGACTATATTTCTCATCCTTTATTTCTTTTATATCCTTATCTTTCTTTTCATAGTTAAGAAATAAGGAAAACATTATAGCTAAAACTCCAAATAAAGTTGCTCCATAAAAGAATATACTATAATTAAAATTACCTATTAGATATAATCCTAATGATGGTCCAACAGCCGTAGCTATTGTTGCTGCAGTCCCGCTTAATCCAACACCTTGACTCAATCTAGATTTAGGAACTATATCTGAAATAACCGTACCAATTGCCGTACTTTGAGCACTTAACCCAATACCATGTATTATTCTTAAAAACAATAAGAGTACTACTGATGAAATTAATGTATAAGATAGAGATACTAACGAAAGTATACTGACACCAATAAGTAAAACTAACTTTCTGCTCTTATTATCTATTATGTTTCCAAATAAAGGACGAAATAATAATGCAGACAAAGAAAATATACCAGTAAGTAATCCTACACTAGACTTGCTACCTCCTATATACTCTACATAAAGAGGCATAGTTGAATTTAGCATGTTCATTATTACACTTGAAAAAAAATTTATTGATAATATTAGTATTAAATCTTTTGTCCATAATCTCTTGTTACTCGATACTGCTTTTTTATCCATAAGTATAAAATTCCTCCTAGTATAAATTTACCGTATATATTCATTATAAATATATAAAAAAGAAGATGGTTTTCTAAATATGAAAACCATCTCTTATACTAAGAAGATTAACTTTTATTTCTTCATTTTTAAGGCTTTTTCTAATACCTTAGGTCCATTACACATTCCATAATCTACTGAATCTATAACCTCAACAGGCACACCTAATTTAGCTCCTTTTTCCTTCATAACATCTAATTGGAATCTAATTTGTGGTCCTATTAATGCAACATCAGCTTTAGGAAGATTTCTATCTACAGAATCAGTTGATACTGCCCATATAGTTGCCTCTATTCCTTTTTCTTTTGCCGCCTTTTCCATTTTAGTTACTAATAAACTTGTTGACATTCCTGCTGAACAGATTAATAAAATATTCATTTATATCACCTCATAATTTATTTATTATTAAATTTATTTGTATTCAAAATTAAAATCATCAAACTCAAATGTTCTTTTTTCAGATAGTTCTTTGTACCAATAACCTGATTTTTTCATATTTCTATTTCTGTTATCTTCTAAATTTATTTCCACTAGGCCATATCTATTTTTAAAAGCATTTTGTGGAGATACATTATCAGTAAATGCCCAAAGCATATATCCTGTACAATTAGAACCTTCTTCTATTCCTTTTATTAGCCATCTTAAATGATCAGATATAAATTCAATTCTATAGTCGTCTTGAATTATTCCTTCTTCATTTTTATACTTATGCTCATTTTCTACACCCATACCATTTTCAGCAATGAACCATTCAATATTGCCATATTCATTTTTCACTCTCATTGCGAAATCATACATAAGTTTAGGATATATCTCCCATCCTCTAAATGGATTCATCTTTCTTCCTTGAAGTTCATGTTTATCATAAAAATACTCTGGGTGGAATGGTGTATTTGGATTCCAAGCTAAATTTTTAGCCTTTACTCTTGTAGGAGCATATAAATTAACCCCAAGAATATCTATTGTATTGTCCTTAATTATTTGTAACTCTTCTTCTGTATATTCAAAACAGCAGTTATGTTCTTTTAATATTTCAAAAAGTTCTGCTGGGATTTCCCCTTTTATAGATGGATCTAAGAAAATCCTATTGAAGAATAAATCAAATTTTTCAGCTGCTTCAACATCATGTTTTGCTGTTGATCTTGGATAACAAACATCTGGATTTAATATAACTCCAATTTTTCCTCCATCTTTATTATATCCACCTTCTTTATATACCTTAACAGCCTTTGCTGTTGCCAAAATCTTATTGTAATTCCATTGCATAGCTGTTTGAGTATCTTGTTTAAATGGATATCTTATACTATCTAAAAATACTCTTGTTTGAACTACTATAGGCTCATTAAAAGTATACCATTGTTTAACCTTATGAGAATATCTCTTAAAAGCTTCTTCAACATACTTAATATATAAATCTACAACATGTTTAGAACCCCATCCACCATACTTTATGAATAATTCTGCTGGAAGTTCATAATGCTCTAAACATAACATAGGTTCTATTCCATTTGCAATTAATTCATCTATAAGATTATCATAATATTCTGCTGCTACTTCACTTACCTCTGCAGTTTCATAATTAATTATGAATCTTGACCAATCTATAGACGTTCTATAGGAATGTAATCCTGCTTTTTTCATTAATTGGACGTCTTCTTTATACCTATTATAAAAATCTGTTGCTACAGTAGGGCCATATCCATTATGCCATAGTTCTGGAGTCGATTTATACCAAAGATCCATATAAGAATCTTGACCTTCTTCTTTTCCATCCCAACCTTCTGTTTGCCAAGCTGAAGCTGCTGCTCCAATATAAAAATTGTCTGGTAATTTATATTGTCTCTTACTCATTTTTTCTCCTCCTATGATTCTTATTGCTTATCTAGTGTTTCCCATATTCCAGTTAAATACATTGCGCCAAGAGCTCTATCATATAATCCATAACCTGGCTTTCCTGTTTCTCCCCATATCATTCTTCCATGATCGGGTCTAATATATCCAGTGAAACCATTATTGTTTAAGGTTTTTACTATATCTACTATATCTAAAGATCCGCATTTCGAATAATGTGCAGACTCCTCAAAGCTTCCATCATTAAGAAGTTTCACATTTCTTATATGCATAAAATGAATTTTTCCTCTTTTAGAAAACTCGTCTATTATATCAACAACATCATTTTTACTTGAACATCCTAGAGAACCAGTACATACAGTTAATCCATTACTAGGACTATCATAAATACTAACTAATCTTTCTAAACTTTCTTTTCCTGTTATTATCCTAGGAAGACCAAATATAGGCCATGGTGGATCATCCGGATGTATAGCCATTTTAATGTCGCATTGTTCTGCTACAGGTATTATCTGTTTCAAAAAATACTCCAGATTACTCCAAAGATCCTCTTGAGATATTTTAGAATACTCGTCAAATAACTCCCTTAAATCTTCTATTTTATAAGATGAATCCCATCCTGGTAAAGATAGTCCTCCATCTAAAGGATTAAGTTTATCAACCTGTTCCTTATAATAAACTAGAGTTGTAGATCCATCTTCTAATTCTTTATCTAATTGGCTTCTTGTCCAATCAAAGACAGGCATAAAATTGTAGCATATAACCTTTATTCCACACTTAGATAGGTTTTTAATGGTTTCTTTATAATTTTCTATAAACTTTTCTCTAGATGGTAAACCTAGTTTTATATCTTCATGAACTGGAACACTTTCTATTACTTCAAGTGTTAATCCATCTTTTTCTATCAATTCTTTTAACTCTTTTATTTTATTTATTGGCCATACTTCTCCAACCGGTATATTGTAAAGTGCACTAACTATTCCTTTTACATTTGGTATTTGCCTTATATTCTTAAGAGTTACTGGATCAGCTTCTCCATACCATCTAAATGTCATCTTCATGCTTATGCCTCCTTCTTTATATGGTATTATTTTTTATTATGGCTAATCTTATATGTGATTAGCCATAATATTTTTTTATTTTTAAGCTTCTGCCTCTATTAACATGTTCTCTTCTTCAACCTTTTGCTTATCCCAAACCTTAACGAATGGTAGATATATTAATACAGATAAAGCAATTGCAATTACTTGTAAAATTACTGCTCTAAAGTCTCCATTTGTAGCTAAGAATCCTGAAATTGGTGCTGGAACAGTCCAAGGAATAGCTACACCAGCTGGTTTGCTTACTAGATTTAATGCCATAGCTGCATAAGTTAATATACCTATTGATAAGTTTGATAAAACGAATGGTATCATCATTATTGGGTTCATAACTATTGGAACACCAAATATTATTGGTTCAGATATGTTGAATATTGCTGGTGCTATTGCTAATCTACTTAATGTTTTTAATTGTTGTGATCTACCTACTATAAATATAGCTATTACAAGACCTATAGCAGCTCCACAACCTCCTATGTTAACAAAGTTATCGTAGAATTGTTTTGTTACTATGTTAGGAAGTGCTTGCCCTGCTTCTAATGCTAATCTGTTTTGATCCATAGCTGGAAGTAAAACTGAATCCATAACTCCGAAAACAACACGAGTACCATGAATACCTAATGACCAGAAGAACATATATAGGAATATTGTAGCTATCATTCCACCAAAAGATAAACCTACTTTAGATAAAGGTGAACCAACAAATTTTGTTATAAAGTTAAATACATTACCATAAGTAGTTGCTTCAAATCCTAAACGGATAAAGAAGAATAAAGTTATAATTATAAGACCTGGTGTAATTGCTGCAAAAGACTTTGATACTGCTGGAGGTACTGACTCAGGCATTTTAATAACCCAATTTTTCTTGATTACATATATAAATATTTCAGTAGAAATAATTGCAGTGAATATTGCAACTATTAGTCCACCTGCACCTAAGTTTGCAGTTTGCCAAACTCTACCTAAGTTTAAAGTTGAGCCATCAGCTAGTTTGCTGTTTATAGTTAATACTGGAATAAGAAGTAAAAATGATGCTAAAGCTACTGCTCCTGCTGATACACCATCAACATCCTTATCTTTAGCTATCTGATATGAAACTGAGAATACAGAAAGCACTGCAACGATATCAAAAGTTACACGAGTTGGATATAATATTTTTGCTACAAATCCATCTCCAAATATGCCATTTATAAAGTCGTTATAGCCTGCTATAGGAACATTTCCTAAAATCATGAATATAGATCCTATTATAATAAGAGGCATTGTTATAGCTAAACCATCACGTAGCGCTCTTATGTGCCTTTGTCCTGCTATTTTAGCAGCCTTAGGCATTATTTTTCTTTCTAAAAAATCGATAAATTTGTTTCCCATTATAATTCCTCCTAAAAATTTGTTTTATATTAATTAATAAATAGTACCACCTTTAATTCCCGAAGTTGCATTAGCCGTATAAAGACCTAATACTCCACTTTTAAATCTCGGTTCATAATCTTTTAAATGTTTTAACCTATCAGATATAATCTTATCGATTTCATCCGATGAAAGTTTACCCTCTTCGGTCCCAACTATATTTATTGTCCTGTTCTCTATATCAATTTCTATTAAATCCCCATCTTCAACGATGCTTATTGGACCTTTACTGGCTGCTTCTGGGGAGACATGGCCTATTGCAGGTCCTCTTGTAGCTCCTGAAAATCTTCCATCTGTTATAAGTGCTACTGATGAATTTAATTCCTCATCTGAAGCTATTGCCTCAGTTGTATAGAACATTTCAGGCATTCCACTTCCTCTTGGTCCTTCATATCTTATTATTACAGCATCGCCTGGTTTAATTAATTTTTCTATTACCGCTTTAAAAGCATCTTCCTCACAATTAAAAACTCTTGATTTAAGTGTTACATTCCACATAGTTTTAGGTATTGCTGAGTGTTTTATAACACAACCCTCTGGTGCAATATTTCCTTTTAATACTGAAACTGAACCGCCTTCATATAGTGGTTTATCTATTGGATATATAACACTATCTTTATCAAAATTCTTTTTAGTTTGAGTAATCTCCTCATAAGAAACTTGTGAATTAAATTTTTCTAAATTTTCTCCCAAGGTTTCTCCAGTAACAGTCATAACGTTTAAATTAAGATATTTCTTAAGCTTACTCATAATAAAGGGAATTCCTCCACTATGATATATATATTCTGCTGGCCAATGTCCACTTGGTCTTACATTTAGTATGTAAGGAACTTTCCTATGGATTTTATCAAAATCCTCAGCAGTAATTTCTATTCCTAATTGTTTAGCTATAGCTGGTATATGGAGCATAGCATTTGTTGATCCTCCAATAGCAGCATGTATTATAATTGCATTTTCAAAAGCCTCTCTAGTCAATATATCCTTAGCAGTAATTCCTTTTTCAATTAAATTTAATACAGCTTCAGAAGACTTTTTCGTATATTCTTCTAAGACCTTTGAACTTCCTGGTAATAATGCTGCACCAGGCAAAGTTAAGCCTAATGCTTCAGCTAAAGTTTGCATTGTAGCTGCAGTTCCCATAAATGAGCAAGCTCCACATCCTGGGCAAGCATTTTCTTTATAAAAATCATATTTTTCCTTACTTATTTCTCCTCTTTTTTCCATGGCACTATAAGTACCAATTTGATTTAAAGTAAGTAATTCTGGACCTGCTCCCATTACACCACCTGGCATAACCACTGCCGGTATATTGAGTCTAGCTATAGCAACTAAATGTGCTGGCAGCCCCTTGTCACAACTTGATATAAATAATCCTCCATCAAAGGGTGTAGCTCCATAGTGTATTTCAATTAAGTTAGCTATTATTTCTCTAGACACTAAAGAATAATTCATTCCATCATGTCCTTGAGCTTGCCCATCACATATATCAGTTCCATAATAATCTGATGGAGAAGCATTTAGTGTAGTTAGCTTTTTTATAGCTACTTCTACTAACTTATTTAAATGGACACTTCCCGGATGGCTCTTTCCAAAGGTGCTCTCTATTAAAATCTGTGTTTTAGATAAATCGTTCTTTTTCCAGCCCATTCCTAATCTTAAGGAGTCCATTTCTGGTGCCCCTAATCTTATTTCTTGTGATTTTAACATTAAAATCCCCTCTATCTATTAATTTCTATCTTCATATCAGCTATACTTTTTATATTTTCTTCTGATACATGCATTTGGTCGCCTTTTATTGTGCACTTTAATGTAGCTGCGCCAACACCAAAGTTGATAGCTTCTTGTAATGAATACTTTTTCATAAGTGAGTATATAATCCCAGCTACAAAAGCATCTCCACTTCCTATTCTCTCTATCATCCTAGTTTTAAGTGTAATAGAGTCGTAAAGTTTATCTGAATAAGCATATGCATGATAGCTATTATTATCTTGAGTGTCATTTTTTCTCTCTGTATGAAATATATATTTAAAGTCGTATAATTCCTTGATAGCTTTCATTCTTTCTTCAATATCTTGAATACTTGATTTTTCTCTGCTAAATAAATCATAATCATTTTCTGATGCTTTAATAGGCTCTATTCCAAAACAAATATCTACATTTGGAGCAATTTCACTTAGGAAATCCTTAGCCTCTTTTACCCCCCACATCTTAGATCTATAATTTAAATCCATGGAGATGGTAATTCCTCTTGCTTTAGCTTCACATATTAACTCTTTCAAAACTTCTCTTACATTTTCACTAACAGCAGCTGTTATTCCACTAAAATGAAACCAAGTTATTCCTTCAAGAATTGAATTAAAATCTATATCTTTTTTCTCTAGCTGAGAAAAGCTTGAGTGCTTTCTGTCGTATATAACTGAACTTGCTCTAATGCCAGTACCTCTCTCTGAGAAGTACATACCCATCTTTTCACCTTTTCTTATAACCTTTTCGGTATTAACTCCCATACCTTTAAAGTATCCTTCAACATCTTTACATAAATCATTATCTGGAATAGCTGAAAGTATGTAAGAATCTATACCTAAACCTGAGAGCATAGTCACTATATTTGCTTCTGAGCCACCATAATAATACTCCATGATATTACCGTTAAAATATGTATTATTCTCTTTAGGAGTAAATCTTATTAATATTTCTCCAAAGGCTAGAAACTTATCCATCTTTTCACCTTGTATAATGAACATGTAGTAAAATTCATTATACTTTTCCTTTCTTAATATTTTTTACTATACTTAACATAAGACGCTGTGGATTAGTT